>JANNNM010000907.1:0-1386 GCA_031398535.1 Betaproteobacteria bacterium
GGTCCACGAGCACGGCGGCTTCGTTTTGGTCTACATGGGTGCGGCAGACACGATGCCGGCCTTCACGCCGCCGCCGTTCGCGCCCACGCCGGATGCGAAACTCGCCATCGTCAGGATTGCCGTCGATTGCAACTGGGCGCAGGTACTCGAAGGCGCGATCGATTCCGCGCACAGTTCCACGCTGCATTCGACCGACATGGCGCCCGCGCGCGTCGACAGCGCGAAGGCCACCGGGTCGGTCTGGCTGCGCCCGTCCACCGACAAGGCGCCGCGGCTGGTCGTGGAATCCACCGACTACGGCTTCAAGTACGCGGCGATTCGCCGTCCGATCACCAACGCGGCCGTCAACGACTACGTCCGCATCTCGGTGTTCGTGGCGCCCATCACCGTGCTGATCCCGCCGAACAACCTGTACAACGTCGCCAACATCAACGTCCCCATCGACGATACGCACACGATGTTTCACTTCATTGCGTGGACGCCCACGGCCGACGGCGCCGTCGACCAGGAAGGCTGGCGCAAGTTCTGCCATGCGCAAGTGGGCATCGATGTCGACAAGGACTGGCGGCATGTGCGCACGCTCGACAATCACTACCGGCAGGACCGGCAGGCGATGAAGCTCGGCAACTTCACCGGCATCCCCGGCATCCCCAACCAGGACATCGTGATGTGGGAGACGATGGGGCCGATCGCCGACCGCACCAACGACCGGCTGGGTGCATCCGATCTCGCCATTGTCGAGTTCCGCAAGGTTATGGTCGACGCCGTGACCCGCTTTCGCGATGGCGCTGCGGCACTGGGCGCCGACGTGCCGCGCTCGCATCTGCAGTCCTTCGAAGGCGTGGTGCAGAAGGGCACCGACTGGAAGTCGCTGGGCGATACGGCGCCCACGCTGCGCGAGATGGAACAGGACCCCGCCTGACCGTTTGGGCAGGTATGCTTTCGCTGCAGTCACCCCACGCGGCTACGCGCACGATCGATGCGCCGCCGATGAACGCAATCCGGAGGAGTCACCGATGAAGACATTCGAACGTCGCCGCAGCGTGCTGCGGACGCTGGGTCTGCTGGCTGCCGCAACGGCCACCGCATTGACCGTGAGCGCGCCCGTCCATGCGCAGGGCGCGTACCCGAACAAGACCATCCGTTTCATCGTGCCCTATGCGGCGGGGGGCCTGCCGGACACGGTGGCGCGGCTCGTGGCACAACGGCTGCAGGATCGCCTCGGACAACCGGTGGTCGTCGACCACCGGCCCGGCGGCAATGGCGGCGTGGCCGCCGGCGTGCTGGCGGCGAGCCCGCCGGATGGCTATCAGTTCCTCGTCACCGACGGGTCGATGTTCTCGATCAACCCGCTGATCTATTCGAAGCTCACCTACGATCCGGTCA
>JANNNM010000916.1:0-1546 GCA_031398535.1 Betaproteobacteria bacterium
GTAGTACTTGCCCTTGGACTCGAACTGCGTCGCGTCGGGATAGGCCAGCTTCGACACCTCGACGACGCCGGCGATGCCGGGCTCGGGGCAGCTCGAATGGTAGAAGAACGCGCGATCGCCGAGCTTCATCTCGCGCATGTAGTTGCGTGCGAGGTAGTTGCGCACGCCGAACCAGGCGGTGGTCTGCTCTTGGCGGCGGCGAGGTCGTCGATCGAGACCTCGGCCGGCTCGGATTTCCTCAGCCAATAGGGCATGCGCGCCTTCCGCCAGCGAAAGCCGTCCGACGCCTGCCCATGCTCACTTGCCGAGCGCCTTGCTGATCAGACGCCAGCTCTGGCAGGTGCGGCCGCTGCCGGGCGCGCTGGTGAAATCCGTCGGGCGCGGGCCATCGGGCTGGCCCCAGCATGCGCGCTTGTTGTTGGCGTCGATGATCTCGTAGATCCCGCGCGTGACCCTGCCCTTGTTGGGGCCGGCCTCGGACAACGAATCCACCTGCTTCGGCTTCGTCGTCGGATTGATCGTGAACCTGCCTTGCGGCGCCGTGCTCACGCCGGCATCGGCGGGGAAGCGGAAGATGTCATGGTCGGTGATCAGCACCGTGGCGCGCGCAATCGCCTCGGGTACCGGCTTGCCGTCCACGGTGCCGGACACGAGCTGCCAGCGGCCGGTCAGCGCCGCATAGTCAGCCTTGATCAGATCAGCGGGGGTCATGGTTTGCGCGAATGCATGCGCTGCCACCAGCAGCATTGCCGACGCAGCCAGCCAATCGATCGATCGTCGCGACATGCATGAAATTCCCGGCCAAAGCGAACGGCGCCCGAAGCGGGCGCCGCGCGCAGGAAAAGGTGTCCCCCGATGATGCCGTGCCCACCGTCATCTTGAACCTGGGTTCAAGAATGGCCGCCTGCCGGAACCTTCAGGCGCTTCCACATGGGGGCGCACACCGGTCCACAAAGGCAAAGGCAACCTCGCTACGAGAGCATTGGTTCAAAGAGTATATGGCGGGCTCGAGCACCCCAGGGGACATTGAACGTACATCTGACAATACACGACCGGCAGCGCGCCCCGGCTTGGTGCGGTCAGAACAATTTTTCCTGTCCTGCCAGCACCTGGTCGATGGCCGACTGCATCGATTGAATTCTACGCTGCGCGTGCGCATCGTCAACGTTAGCTGCCGCTACACTTGCGGGCACTGCGGCGGCGGGCGGCGCGCGGCGTTCGCGCAGCAGCTCGTTGGCGAGGTTCAATGCCGCCATCACCGCGATGCGGTCGACCGCGGCGATCTTGCCGCCATCGCGGATTTCGCGCATCCGCGTGTCGAGCAGCGTCACGGCTTCCATCAGTTCGGCGCGCTCGTGTTCCTTGCAGCCGACCTTGAACTCGCGGCCGACCAGCGTGATGTCGAGCTGGACAGTGCGGTCCGCCGCCGGAACGCCTTTCGTGCTCATTCGGCGGGCATCCGGGCAATCAGCGCATCAAGACGCGCGCCGGCCTGCTGCGTGCGGATGGTCATCTCGCGATGCCGCTCCTGGGCCGTGGCCAGCTC
>JANNNM010000918.1:0-3063 GCA_031398535.1 Betaproteobacteria bacterium
GCATGACCGACATCCTCGAATACTCGGACGTCGCGTTTCCGCGCGACCGCTTCATCAGCGCGCCCGGCATCAAGGGACTCGTGATGGCGGTGTTCACGCTGCCGTCCTACCCGTATGTCTTCAAGCTGATCAAGGACCGCATCGCCGCCTCCAAGGAGACGAACCGCGCCAAGGTGAAGCAGAAATACGCGCTGGTGAAGCACCATGACCGCGCCGGACGCATGACCGACATCCTCGAATACTCGGACGTCGCCTTTCCGCGCGCGCGGTTCACGCCCGAGCTGCTGGAGGAATTGCGGCACGTCGCACCCTCGCAGATCGAGGAGGACGGCGACCGGATCATCGTGCGCCATCTCTACATCGAGCGGCGGATGATCCCGCTCAACATCTATCTCGAACGCGCTGACGACACCGAGCGCATCCACGCCATTCGCGAATACGGCGACGCCATCCGTGAACTGGCCACCGTCAACATCTTCGCCGGCGACCTGCTGTTCAAGAACTTCGGTGTCACGCGCTACGGCCGCGTGGTGTTCTACGACTACGACGAGATCGAGTACCTGGTCGACTGCCGGTTCCGGACCATTCCGCCGCCGCCACCCGGCTTCGACGAGATGTCGGGCGACGTCTGGTACCCGGTGTCGCAGCAGGACGTGTTTCCCGAGGAATTCGCGACTTTCCTGCTCACCGATCCCCGGGTCAGGGCGGCGTTCCTGGCCGGACACGCGGACCTCATCACGGCCCGCTGGTGGCAGGATGCGCAGGCCATCGTGCGGCGCGGCGACCTGGCCGAAGTGCTGTCCTACCCGCCCGGCGCCCGCTTTGCGCCGCCCACCCCAGGTTGACCGGCCGCATCCCGCGAGCGGGCGGCAACCGCTCGGCGGGTCCGCCCGACCGGCCTTCGGCTGCACCATAAGGGAGCCCGTGCCGGTGGTCATACTCAAATGCTCGGCGACGGGCGCGACGGCTATCGCGCGTGCCCACTGCGGTTGATCAGTCTGGGCCGTAACGCACGACCCCTGGATGAAGGTGGAGACGCGGACTTGGCAAGCGCATTCGAACTCTTCCGCATCGGCCCCGGTCCGTCGTCGATGCACGTGATGGGCCCGCACCGCGCCGCCCAGCGCTTCGCGCATGAAGTTGCCGCGGATGGACTGATGCCCAAGGTGCACCGCGTGGAAGTGGAACTCTTCGGCGGTCTGGCCTTCAGCGGGCGCGATTTCGGCACCGATCGCGCCGTCATGGCCGGGCTGACCGGTCTCCTGCCCGAACGCTGCGACAGCGCTGCGCTGGCACGCTGCGCGGCGCGCATCGAGGCCGAGCAAGTGTTGCCGCTCGCCAACGGCCCCAGCGTCACCTTCGCCGCGCAGCGCGACCTGCGCTTCGTCGTCGACCGGGCCGTGGCCTACGACGGCAACGCGATGCGCTTCGTCGTGCGTGATCGCTACGGCGAGGTGCTTGCATCCCGCGTGTACTTCTCCACCGGCCACTGGCACATCGTGGGCGAGAACGACCGGCCCGCCGCCGCCACGATCCGCCTGCCCTATCGATTCATGTCGGCCGATGCGATGCTTGAGGCGTGTAGGTCGCAGGGCAAGCGCGTGGCCGACCTCGCGCGCGCCAACGAAAGCATCCGGCGCTCGCCGGACGAAGTACGTGCCGCGCTGCTGCAGGTCGCGATGGTGATGCGAGCCGCGCTGCAACGCGGACTCACCACCGAAGGCGTGCTGCCGAGCGGCAACCGGCGCACCGCGCCGTCGTGGTCGGCCGCGATGCGCGACGGCGGCGCCATTGACGCCGGTCATGACGCGCTGGCGCAGCGGGCGGCGCTCTATGCGACCGCCGTGGCCGAGGAGAACGCGGCAGGCGGGCGCGTGGTCGCCGCCCCGTCCTCGGGCTCGGCCGGCCCGGTGGCCGCGCTGCTGCAGCTCTGGCACGACGGCACGCCGCTCAAGTACGAGGACGGCGTCGTCGATTTCCTGCTCACCGGCACGACGATCGGCAGCATGCTTCGCGCCGCCGGTGTTGCCCATGTCGGATGCCAGAGCGAGATCGGCGTGGCGGCGGCGATGGCTGCGGCGGGCTATGCATCGGTGCTGGGCGCAAGCAATGCGCAGATCGTGCATGCCGCTGAATTGGCGCTGCGGCCGCACCTCGGGCTGACGTGCGATCCGGCGGCGGGCCGCATCGAGGATCCTTGCATCGAGCGCAACGCGCTGGCCGCCTCCCGCGCCTGCGCCGCCGCACTGGCAGCGGTGCGGGCACCGTCGCCCCGGAACGGCATCGATGCCACGATCCGCGCCATGGTCGCGTCGGGACAGGCGATGGCGTCGCGCCCCAAGTCGACGTCGCTCGCGGGGGTCGCAGTCAACATGGCGGAGTGCTGACGCGGCACCGCATGCCGCCGTGACGCCGCGATGCTATCCTCGCGCATCACGGATCCTCCGGAGCGAAGCGCATGCTGTTCCCGTTGTCCCGCCTTTCCTGGGTGCCGGTCGTGGCGCTGCTGGCGCTGACGGGTTGCGAGAACCCGCAGAAGAAGAAGGACGAGGAAGCCTCCAAGAACACCTTCGCCTGCCAGATGAACGGCGAGCGCCTGGTGCTGCGCTTCGCCGACGGCGAGGCGCGGATGCTGATGCCCAGCGCGCAGCGCATCACGCTCTACCAGATCCCGACCGCATCCGGCATCCGCTACAGCAACGGCACGCTCGAGCTTCGAGGCAAGGGTACCGACCTGCAGCTGGTGCAGGACGGCAGCACCATCGTGCTCAAGGACTGCGAACCCTACGCCGTGCTGCCGCCTCCCACCAAGTGAGCGGCGGCCCGTGCCGTCGGCTGATTCACCCGTTCCGGTGAACGCACCGCTGCGCGTAGGCGTCGTCGGCGCCGGCGCGATGGGCGGCGGGGTGGTGGCCAGCCTGCGCCGCGCCGGCTTTGCCACCCATGTGCGCGACATCCGGCCCGAGGCCACGGCCGCGGCGGTGGCGCTTGGCGCGCAGCCCCATGACACCGCGGCGGCGCTCGCCGCCGCCTGCGACATCGTGATCGTGGTTGTCGTGGACT
>JANNNM010000919.1:0-3413 GCA_031398535.1 Betaproteobacteria bacterium
GCTCCCCGGATAGCGCACAACCAAGCATTATGCCCCTGCGTAGCCGATCCCGACAGACGAAAGAATGACGCTAGCGCACCAAAATTGACAGTTGCTAGAATGATTTGAAGTCCAACGCCTCGAGGAGTTCCGCTGTGTCCGACCTGTTGCAGTTTGCTTCACGCTCGTTGCGCCTGCTGGGGGTTGCCGGCCTGGCACTCGGCGCCACCCTCGCCGGCATGCCCGACGCCCTCGCACAGGCCTACCCCACCAAGCCCGTGAAGCTGGTGGTCCCGTTCCCGCCCGGAGGCTCGCTCGACATCACCGGGCGCCTGGTGGCGCAAAAACTGTCCGAAGCATGGGGCCAGTCGGTGGTTGTAGAGAACAAACCAGGGGCCGGCGGCAACATCGGCGCCGACATGGTGGCGAAGTCGCCCGCCGACGGCTACACGATCCTGCTGGGCGCGCTGTCCACCCACGCGGTCAACCCCAACCTCTACAAGTCGATGCCCTATGACGCTGCCAAGGATTTCGCGCCGATCACGCTGCTGGCGATCACGCCCAACGTGCTGGTGGTGAATGCGGCGTCGCCGGTGAACAACGTCAAGGAATTCATCGCCTACGCCAAGGCCAATCCGGGCAAGCTCGCCTTCGGCTCGGGCAGCAACGGCAGCGCAGGCCATCTCGCCGGCGAACTCTTCAAGGTGGAAACCGGCACCGACGCCGTGCACGTGCCCTTCAAGGGCGGGGCCCCCGCCACCCAGGCGCTGCTGGCAGGCGACACGCAGTTCATGTTCGACAACCTCGCCAACGCGATGGCACAGGTCAAGGCCGGCAAGCTGAAGGCCCTCGCGGTGACCACGGCGCAGCGTTCGCCGCTGGTGCCGGAATTGCCGACGATGGCCGAGGCCGGCCTGCCCGGCTTCGACATCTCGACGTGGTACGGCCTCTTCGCGCCGGCGGGCACGCCGCCGGCGATCGTCGCCAAGTGGAACGCCGGCGTGACCAAGATCCTGAATACGCCCGACGTGCGCGCGAAGCTGATGGCCGATGGCGCCGAACCGGCGCCGAGTACGCCGGAACAGTTCGCACAGATGATCGCCCGCGAACTTTCCAAATACGCGCGCATCGTGAAGGCCTCCGGCGCCAAGGTCGATTGACGGCACGCGTTGCCGACGAAAGGGTCCCCATGAAACTCCGCTTGCTCGCTGCCTCTGTCGTCGTTGCGTTCGCCGCCGTCGCGGCGCCTGCCGTGTATGCGCAGGCCACCTTCCCGACCAAGCCCATCCGCATCGTCGTGCCGTTCCCGGCCGGCGGCACGACGGACATCCTGGCGCGCGCGGTGGCGCAGAAGCTGACCGAAACCGGCGGCCAGCCGGTCGTCGTCGACAACCGGCCGGGTGCAGGTGGCAACATCGGCGCCGAGCTCGTGGCCAAGTCGCCGCCCGACGGCTACACGCTGCTGATGGGCACGGTGGGCACGCACGCGATCAACCCCAGCCTGTACGCCCGGATGCCCTACGACCACCAGAAGGATTTCGCGCCGGTGATCCTGGTGGCCGGCGTCCCCAATGTGCTGGTGATCAATCCGGCCGTGCCCGCCAACTCGGTACAGGAGCTGATTGCCTATGGCAAAGCCAATCCGGGCAAGCTCAACTTCGCATCGTCGGGCAGCGGCACCTCCATCCACCTTGCCGGGGAGCTCTTCAAGACGATGTCCGGCGTGCAGATGACGCACGTGCCCTACAAGGGCAGCGCGCCGGCGCTGGCGGACCTGCTGGGCGGCCAGGTGCAGCTGATGTTCGACAACCTGCCGTCCGCGCTGCCGCAGATCAAGGGCGGCAAGCTGAAGGCGCTGGCCGTGACCAGCGCGCAGCGCGCCTCGGCGTTGCCGGACGTGCCCACCATCGCCGAAGCCGGGCTGCCGGGTTTCGAAGCCACGTCGTGGTTCGGGTTGCTGGCCCCCGCGGGCACGCCAAAGGACGTGATCGCGAAGCTGAACGGCGAAGTGGCAAAGTGGCTGGCCTCGCCGGAAGCGCGCGAGAAGCTGGCGTCGCAGGGCGCCATCGCCGCGGGCAAGACACCCGAGGATTTCACCGCGCACATCGTCGCCGAGACGGCGAAGTGGCAGAAGGTGGTGAAGGAATCGGGCGCGAAGGTGGATTGACGCGCGCCGTCAAGACGGGCGCATTGCCGCCCACGCAAACACGGCCCATGCCGCCAGCCACGCCACGCCGCCCAGCGGCGTGACGGCGCCCAGGCCCCGCGTACCGGTCAGCGCCAGCGCGTAGAGGCTGCCGGAAAACAGCACGATGCCCGCGACGAACAGCCACCCGGCGATCCCGAGCAGGCTTCGCGCCGGGTCCTGCGCCAGCAGGATGCCGGTCGCGAGCAGCGCCAGCGCGTGCCACGCGTGATACTGGACGGCGGTCTGCCACACGGCGGCCATGTCCGGCGCCAGCCGCGCCTTCAGCGCATGCGCGCCGAAAGCGCCCAGCGCCACCGCCATGAACATCGCAACCGCTCCCGCCATCAGTGCCAGTCGTGCACTCATCCAGACTTGTCCTTCGCGCTGTTCGCACCAGGATTGGCGCTTCCGCGGCCTGCAGCGCGCATATGATTTAAACTCGTGGATTCGAACCGTTAACCATCACCACCAGCAGGATTACACCATGTCCATTGAACGCCGCCACGTCGGCAAGCGCCTGTCCGAGATCGTCGTCTTCACGCGGGGTGCCGCCCGTACGGTCTACCTGGCCGGCCTGGTGGCCGATGACGGCAAGGCCGACATGGCCACCCAGACGGCGCAGGTGCTGGCCGCCATCGACCGCCTGCTGGCCGAGGTGGGCAGCGACAAGACGCGCATCCTGTCCGCCACCATCTTCCTGCCGGACATGGCCGACTTCCCGGCGCTGAACGCCGCGTGGGAAGCGTGGGTCGTGCCCGGCCATACGCCGGCCCGCGCCACGGTCGAGGCGAAGCTTGCCAACGCCGACTACAAGGTCGAGATCCAGGTCGTGGCGGCCGCACCTGCCGCCTGACGAAAGACAGGTCCGATGAACACGACATCCGCCCAGGCCATCGTCGCCGCCACCGCGCGGCGCGATGTTTCCGCTGCGCCCTCGTCCGCCGCAACACTTCCGGTCACGCGCGCGATGTTCGACGAGCTGATGGTGCGCTGCTATGCGCCGGCGTCGTTCATCCCGGTGCGCGGCGAAGGCTCGCGCGTATGGGACCAGGACGGGCGGATGTACATCGACTTCGCCAGCGGCGTGGCGGTGACGGCGCTTGGTCACTGCCATCCGGTGATGATCCGTGCGCTGACCGACCAGGCGTGCACGATCTGGCACGTGTCGAACTGGATGACCAACGAACCCGCGCTGCGGCTCGCGAAGCGGCTTGTCGACCATACGTTCGCCGAGCGCGTGTTCTTC
>JANNNM010000031.1:0-2831 GCA_031398535.1 Betaproteobacteria bacterium
GGCGGTTGGCGATGGGCGCGTAGATCTCGAGCGTCTCGCGCGCGATGCGCTTGCGGTGCGCCGGTGCCATCGCGTCGAGCGTGCGCATGTTGTGCAGCCGGTCGGCAAGTTTGATGAGAATGACGCGGACGTCGCGCGCCATCGCCAGCAGCATCTTGCGGAAGCTTTCCGCCTGCACTTCCTCGCGCGACGTGAACTCGATCTGGTCGAGCTTTGACACGCCGTCGACCATGTCGGCCACTGGCTTGCCGAAGGTGGTCTCGAGTTCGGACTTGGAGACGGAGGTGTCCTCCATCACGTCGTGCAGCAGGGCGGCCGCCAGGCCCTGCGCATCCAGCCGCCACTGCGACAGGATGGTGGCCACGGCCAGCGGATGCGTAATGTACGGTTCGCCCGACTTGCGGAACTGGCCGCGGTGCGCGGACTCCGAGAACTCGAAGGCGCGCGAGACGAGGGCTACATCCGGCGCCGGCAGGTAGTTGCCAAGGTGCCGGGTGAACTCCGCGATCTCGGACATGCGTTACACGTGGGTCCGGGATCGCGGGATGTCAACTTTGCGTCGTGGGCAGCGTCGGCGCGGTCTTCAGCAGCATCTCGATGCCGATCTTGCCGGCGGCCATCTCGCGCAGCGCGATCACCGTGGGCTTGTCGCGGTCGGCGTCGACGAGCGGCGTGGCGCCGGACGTGATCTGCCGCGCGCGATTGGTGGCGGCAAGGGTCAGTTCAAAACGGTTGGGGATGCGGGCCAGGCAATCCTCGATGGTGATGCGCGCCATGGTGTTTCTCCGGGTTCTAGGTATGCAACAAGTCTGCGAGCAGTGCCGCGTGGCGCACCTGCTGCCGCGAAGCGGCCAGGCGGGCGGCCCTGACGATGACTGAAAGATCGTCGACGGCTCTCGCAAAGTCCTGATTCATAATAACATAATCGAATTCGCCGCAGTGCCGCATCTCCTCGCGCGCGGCTTCCAGCCGGCGGCTGATCACCTCCTGCGCATCCTGGCCACGCTTTTCAAGGCGCTCCTTCAGCGAGGCCAGGGAGGGGGGCAGGATGAAGATGTGCACGGCCTCGGGCATCAGCGTGCGCACCTGGCGGGCCCCCTGCCAGTCGATCTCGAGCAGCATGTCGTGGCCTTGTTGCACTTCCTCGCGCAGCCAGACGGCCGAAGTGGCGTACCAGTTGCCGTGCACGTGCGCGTGCTCGAGGAATTCCCCCGCTGACTTGAGCTTCATGAACGTCGGCTCGTCGACGAAGTGATAGTCGACACCGTCCTTCTCGCCGGGGCGCGGCGCCCGCGTCGTGTACGACACCGAGAGCCGGATGCCGCCTTCGCGTTCGAGCAGCGCCCGGACGAGGCTGGTCTTGCCGCCGCCGGAAGGCGCCGCCAGCACGAAGAGACATCCCGATGCCGGGGGTGCCTTGGTGGCAATGATGGTGCGCTGGGTCATTCTCGCGGCCTCATTGGACCGCCGTGGTCTGGCGCGGCGGAGCGCGTCGGCCGCTGTCGGTCGCGTGGGGACGCGCGCTGCGCGCCTCCCTCGGCTTCGCCTCGGCCCCCACGCTCACTCCACATTCTGTACCTGCTCGCGCATCTGCTCGATCAGTACCTTCAGTTCAAGCGAGGCCTGCGACACCTCGACGTCCACCGACTTCGAGCCGAGCGTGTTGGCTTCGCGGTGCAGTTCCTGCGCGAGGAAATCGAGCCGCTTGCCCGCGCTGCCGCCGCTGCGCAGCACGCGGCGCACTTCGGACACGTGGGCGGTCAGGCGCTGCAGCTCCTCGGCCACGTCCACCTTGGTGGCGAAGACCGCCAGTTCCTGCTTCAGCCGGTCCTCGTTGGGGTCCATGCCGGCTTCGCGCAAGCGCACGGACAGCCGTTCGTTGAACGCGGCGTGGATGGCGGGAATGCGGGGCGTGACGCGGGCGACCTGCGCGGCGATGCCGTCGCAGGCCGCGTCGAGCATCGCGAAGATCTTGGCGCCTTCACGGGCCCGCGCGGCATCGAGTTCGCGGATCGCGGTGTCCACCAGCGAGCTGACCTGCTGCGCCAGCGCGGCGGGCGGGACCGACGCGTCGGCCAGCACGCCCGGCCAGCGCAGGATCTCGTGGATGGACAGCGGTGAGGCGGCCGGGGCGTGCCGCGAAACCTCCGCCGCAGCCGCGGCCAGCTGGTCCACGCGGGTCGTATCGACAGCCAGCGCCGTGCTGCCGACGGCGGTCCGGTTGAGCGACACCCGGCATTCGACCTTGCCGCGCTTGACAGAGGCGCCCAGCTTTTCGCGCAATCCGGGCTCGATCGCGCGCAATTCGTCCGGCAGCTTGACGGTGAGGTCGAGATAACGGTGGTTGACCGAGCGTAAGTCGACGCTTAAGGCCATTCCGGGCAACTCCGCGGCAACCGCCGCGAAACCGGTCATGCTGAGGATCATAGGAGTCGTCCGGGGAGTACGGATGCCACGCGGAGGACCCGCAGCAGCCAAAAGCAGCATTTTGTGCCGTTTCGGGAAGTTTTTGTGCCCGAAACCCCGACCCCAACGTGTGATTTCTTTACATTGGACGCCAGGTTGCCGAGAATGTAAGAGGATTTCAGTGTCGGCGCAAGCCGCAATTGTCGCGACTGGCATGTGTTTTGCCATGTCTTTGCTGATTGCGAACCCGCTTCGGCGGTCCACCCGGACCGCCGGCACTTGCCCCGGACCCCATCCCATGGCCGTTACCAACCAAGCCCTCGTCGGCGGATACCAGCTCCTGAACTACCGGGTCGACCGGCAGATCAGCCGTGGCGGGTTCTCGATCGTCTACCGCGCCTTCGACACCGACGGCACGCCGGTCG
>JANNNM010000062.1:0-4948 GCA_031398535.1 Betaproteobacteria bacterium
GGCTGGACGCTCTACCCGCCGCTGTCGGTGCAGGCCGGCATGGGCCTCGACCTCACGATCTTCGCCATCCACATCATGGGTGCGTCGTCGATCATGGGCTCGATCAACATCATCACCACCATCCTCAACATGCGCGCGCCCGGCATGACGCTGATGAAGATGCCGCTCTTCGTCTGGACGTGGCTCATCACCGCCTACCTGCTGATCGCCGTCATGCCGGTGCTGGCCGGCGCGGTCACGATGCTGCTGACCGATCGCCATTTCGGCACCACGTTCTTCAACGCGGCCGGTGGCGGCGACCCGGTGCTGTTCCAGCACGTGTTCTGGTTCTTCGGACACCCCGAGGTCTACATCATGATCCTGCCTTCGTTCGGGATCGTGTCGGAGATCATCCCCACGTTTGCGCGCAAGCCGCTCTTCGGCTACGCCTCGATGGTGTACGCGGTGGCCAGCATCGCCATCCTGTCGTTCATCGTCTGGGCCCACCACATGTTCACGGTGGGCATGCCGGCGGCGGGATTGCTGTTCTACATGTACGCGACGATGCTCATCGCCGTGCCCACCGGCGTGAAGGTCTTCAACTGGCTCGCCACGATGTGGCGCGGCTCGATGACCTTCGAGACGCCGATGCTTTTCTCGGTCGGCTTCCTGTTCCTGTTTACGATGGGCGGCTTCACGGGCCTGGTGCTGGCGCTGGTCCCGATCGACATCCAGTTGCAGGACACGTACTACGTCGTCGCGCACTTCCACTACGTGCTGGTCGCGGGCTCGCTGTTCGCATTCTTCGCGGGCGCCTATTACTGGCTGCCGAAGTGGACGGGCACGATGTACGACGAGAAGCTCGGCAAGCTCCACTTCTGGTCGGCGATGGTTTTCTTCAACATCACGTTCTTCCCGATGCACTTCCTGGGCGTGGCCGGCATGCCGCGCCGCATCCCGGACTACGCGCTGCAATTCGCCGACTGGAACGCGATTGCCACCGTGGGTGCATTCGGCTTCGGCATCACCCAGCTGATCTTCGTGTGGGTGCTGATCAAGTGCATCAAGGGCCAGGGCGCCAAGGCCCCGGCGAAGCCGTGGGAAGGTGCGGACACGCTCGAATGGACGCTGCCGTCGCCGCCGCCGTACCACAGCTTCGAGACCCCGCCGGTCGTCCGCTGAGGCACGCGGGGGCATCATGACCACAGAGACCCACGACCGGTCCGGGCAGCAGCGTCGCGCCAACGTGCGCACGGCGCTGGTGCTGGCGTCGGTGGCGCTGGTGTTTTTCGTCGGCATCCTCGCCACGCGCTTCATCGGTGACGGCAGTACCGGCATCTCGGTGCTGGGTGGCGCGGTGCTGCTGTTCCTGATCCTCGCCATCGGCCGGAACCTCCGCAAATGAGCGGCCCGGGTCCCGCGCGCGAACCCGCGGCCGTGGCCGTCGCCGCCTCGTCGTCCGGCAGCATCGGCGGGCGGCGCCTGGCCAATCGCCGGATGATCACGCGGCTTGGGCTCATCGTGCTCGGCATGTTCGGCTTCGGCTACGCGCTGGTGCCGATGTACAACCAGATCTGCGAAGTCACCGGGCTCCGCAACATTCTGCAACCGGACGTCGTCACCAACACGCAGGTCGATCTTGCGCGCACCGTGCGCATCGAATTCGATTCCAACCTGCGCAACCTGCCGTGGACGTTCAAGCCGGTGGGCCCCGTCGCTGACGTGCATCCGGGGCAGTTGCACCAGATGGTCTATGAAGTATCGAACAACACCAACCGCGCCATGACCGGCCAGGCCATTCCCAGCTACGCGCCGCCGAGCGCCGCGCCGTATTTCAAGAAGCTCGATTGCTTCTGCTTCGAGAAGCAGACGCTGCAGGCTGGCGAGGTCCGGCAGATGCCGGTGGTGTTCGTGATCGACCCGGCGGTACCGGGCGACATGAAGACGATCACACTCTCGTATACCTTCTTCGAGGTCGAGGGTGCCGATGCGAAGAGTTCGGGCAATGCCGTGGACCAGCCGGCACCGGTGCCACCGCGTGCAGAAAGCGTGACTAAGGGGATCGACTCATGAGTGCAGCCGCCGACGGCGTCAAGCCGTACTACTACGTTCCGCAACCGTCGCACTGGCCCATCACCGGGGCGGTGGCGTTGCTGCTGATGGGCACCGGGGCCGCGTTCTGGTTCAACGGGTACGCCGCAGGCCCGTGGATGACGGGACTCGGCTTCGCCATCCTGGTCTACATGCTGTTCGGCTGGTTCGGCCAGGTGATCCGCGAGTCCGAAGGCCGCCTTTACAACGCCAAGGTGGATCTCTCATTCCGCTGGAGCATGAGCTGGTTCATCTTCTCCGAAGTGATGTTCTTCGCGGCGTTCTTCGGCGCGCTGTTCTATATCCGCAACATCTCCGTGCCCGACCTGGGCAGCGTCTCGTCCAAACTGCTGTGGCCCAACTTCGCTGCGCAATGGCCCACTGACGGCCCTTACGAGACGACCCGGTTCACGCCGATGGGTGCGATCGGCATTCCGCTGATCAACACGATCATCCTGCTCACGTCCGGCATCACGCTGACGATCGCACACCATGGTCTCAAGGCCAACCATCGCGGCACGCTGAAGCTCTGGCTGTTCCTGACGATCCTGCTGGGCTTCCTGTTCGTGGGCTTCCAGGCCTATGAATACATGCATGCCTATTCCGACATGAACCTGAAGCTGTCTAGCGGTGTCTATGGATCAACGTTCTACATGCTGACCGGCTTCCACGGCGCGCACGTGACGATCGGCGCCACGATGCTGCTGGTGATGCTGTGGCGCGTGATGCGCGGCGACTTCACGCCCGAGCACCACTTCGGGTTCGAGGCGGCCGCGTGGTACTGGCACTTCGTCGACGTCGTTTGGCTGCTGCTGTTCGTGCTGGTGTACTGGATGATCTGACGGCAAGTCCTCCACGGCTTACAAAGGCCGCACGGACTTCCGTGCGGCTTTTGTCTTTCCGGAGGGCGGCGGTGCGCAGATTAGCGCATGCCCTGCTGGCCGATCCAGCCCATCCAATATGAGAGCAGCAGGAAGGCAATCAGGCTCACCGACAGTCCGACCCGGATCGTCAACGCCCACACCACGCGTTTGCCGCGGCCGGCATCGCGATAGAGAAACACCAGCGCCGCGAACAGTGCGACGATGATTGCGATCAGCACGGCGACAACGACGATTTTCATGGGGTTTGAGGCGTCATGGCAGGACAGGACCATGCAGTGTAGTGAAATCGGCGCTTACCCGCGTCGCCACGCGATGGACACCCCCAATTCCGCACCTTCCGCTGCCACCATCCGCCGCCGCCCGGCCGCGCTGCCCGCGATCGCCACCGTGCTGGGCATTGCGCTCTTCGTGTTCGCGGGCAACTGGCAGCATGGCCGCATGAACCAGAAGCTGGCGCTGCGCGCGCAACTCGATGCCGCCGCGGCTGCGACTCCCGTCGCGTTGCCCGTCGCGGCCACGTGGGTCGATTGGCGCTATCGCCCCGTCGTGCTCGAAGGCCGCTTCGATGCCGGCCGGCAGTTCCTCGTCGACAACAAGGTGGAGGCGGGCCGCGTCGGCTTCCACGTGATCACGCCGTTGCTGCTTGCTGACGGCCGCGCCGTGCTGGTCGATCGCGGCTTTGTTGCGGCAGGCGCCTCGCGCGACGTGTTGCCGGACGCGCCCGTGCCGGCCGGCACGGTTGCCTTGCGGGGCCGCATCAACATTCCGCCGGCCGGCTACGTGGAACTGCAGAAGGCTGCGGCCACGGGCAAGGTGTGGCAGAACCTCGACCCGGCGCGCTTCGGGCAGGTCAGCGGCCTGCCGGTGGTACCGGTCGTCATCGAGCAGACCGCAGCCCTGGGTCCGGACGATCGCCTGGCCCGGCAATGGGCCATTCCCGATGCCGGCGTCGAAAAGCACCGGATCTACATGGTGCAGTGGTACGCCTTCGCGGTGATGGCCGGCGGGTTGTGGCTGTGGTTCGGTTGGTGGAAGCGTCGGTGAACGCGCCGATGCCCGACCCCGTGGCCGTCCGCAAGGGCCGCCGCACGATGCTGCTGATCGCGTTGATCGCTGCGGCACCTGCCGTGGCCTCCTATACGGTCTACTACTTCTTTCCACCGGACAAGCGCGCCAACTACGGCGAGCTGCTGCCCACGGCACCCGTGCCCGCGATCACCGCCACGGCCGCAGACGGCGCGCCCTTCGCGCTGTCGACGCTGTCGGGCAAGTGGGTGCTGGCGGTGGCCGCGCCGTCGGCCTGCGATGCCAGTTGCGTGCAGGCGCTGTACGCCACGCGCCAGGCGCGGACGATCCAGAGCAAGGAAATGGAGCGCGTGGTGCGCGTGTGGTTCGTGACCGACGACGGCCCCATCGACGCCGCGCTGCTTGCGCAGCATCCCGACCTGATCGCTGTGCGGGCCGAACCTACCACCTGGGCCCGGGTCGACGTCGGCGCCGACCGTATCGTGCTGCTCGATCCGCTGCAGAACCGCGTGCTGGCCTTCCCCCGTGACCCCGACATCAAGGCGATGGCCAAGGATGTTTCACGCCTGCTGAAAGCTTCCCGGATCGGCTGAGCTGCCGCGCCGGTGTAAAATGCCGGGTTGCCCAAGTCCCGCGATCACGACCCCTCCCCATGACTGCCCTGGCCCTCGCCGAAAGCCGTTTTCGCCAGTTCTTCGCGCTGACCAAGCCGCGGGTCGTCTCGCTGATCGTGTTCTGCGCGGTCATCGGCATGTTCCTCGCCGTGCCGGGACTGCCGCCGGCCGGCATCGTGTTCGCCGCCACGCTGGGCATTGCGCTGGTCGCCGGCGCGGCCGCGGCGATCAATTGCCTGGTCGAGCAGAAGCTCGATGCGCTGATGCAGCGCACGCGCGGCCGGCCGCTGCCGCGCGGCGAGCTCACTTCCATGCAGACGCTGGTGTTCGCCGCGATGGTGGGCGGCGCCGGAT
>JANNNM010000064.1:0-4170 GCA_031398535.1 Betaproteobacteria bacterium
TTCCGGCGCCGACGTTGCGGATGAGCGTCGGCGACACGCTGCGCATCAAGATCATCAACCGGCTGCCGCCCAATCCACCCGATCCGACGCCCACGCGACACCTGCGGTACCACAACAGCACCAACCTGCATGTGCACGGCCTGCACGTGTATCCGGACATCTACCCGCAACCGGCCACGCCGCCGTACATCAATCCGGACACCACCAGTCCGCCGCTGCTGTATGGCGACTTCGTCGTGGACGATCCCGACCAGGGCATCCAGCCCGGTGAAGAGCGGCAATACGAGTATTACATTCGTGACGACCACCCTGCTGGCACGTACTGGTATCACCCGCACCTGCATGGTTCGAGCGCGATGCAGGTGGGCAGCGGCATGGCGGGTGCGCTGATCATCGAAGGCCCGATCGACGACGTGCCGCAGATCGGGGCCGCGACCGAGAAGGTCTTCGTGTTCCAGGCGCCGATCTACGACCCGGTCACCGGCCAGCTGAGCGAATTCGCGCAGGTCGCCAACACCACGATCAACGAGCCGCCGTTTCTCATCAACGGTGTGCGCAGGCCGCGCATCGTGATGTTCACCGGCGAGGTCCAGAACTGGCGCTTCATCAACGCCGCGATCTTCAAATTTCTCAATCTTTCGCTCGACAAGCACACGCTTTACCAATACAGCCACGACGGCAATCCGCGTCGCACGCTCAAGCCATCGGGCCCGGTGTTGCCGGTCGACCCGAACTCGGGACTGCCCCAAGGCATCGTGCTCGCCCCCGCCAATCGCTCCAACGTGCTGGTGAAGGCCGGCGCGCCGGGTACCTACCTGCTGAAGACGTTGAAGGTGGAGATGGGCCGCACGCAGGCCATCGTGGAAGAAGACATCGTGGCGGAGATCGTCGTCGTCGACAATCCGCTGCCGATGAGCCTGCCGCCCGAGCCTCTGCCCGTCACGCCGTTCCTCACGCCCATCACCGACGCGGAACTCGCTGCGAGCGGCGGGATCAAGCGCACGATCGTGATGCGGGTGATCGCCAGCGCGACCAATACGACGCCGCCGGGCCGTCCGTTCGAGGGCACGGCGGCAACGCCGCTGGTGCAGCCGCCCCCTGGCGAATACGACGACTGGCTCTACCAGACCGGCAACACGCAGGTGGCCGGCAAGGTGTACGCGCTGGGGTCCGACGGCACGACGGGTTCGCAGAACCCGGGCATGCCCAGCACCTACATTCCATTCCAGTCATCGAAGTCGCTGACCCAGACCGTGGCGCTCAACAGCGTGGAGGAATGGACGATCGTCAACATGAACAACATCCGCCATCCGTTCCACATCCACGTGAATCCGATGTACGTGGTGGCGGTGAATGGCGTAAAGCTGGCGGAGCCCTACTGGGCGGACACGGTGCCGTTGCCGTTCAACGCCAATCCGCCGCCACCGGGCACCACCAATCCGGCCACGGTGACGTCAGTCACGTTCCGGATGCGCTTCCTGCACTACACGGGGCGCTATGTGATGCACTGTCACATGCTCGTGCACGAGGACATGGGGATGATGCAGGGCGTGACGGTCGTGTAATCAGGCCTTCTGCTTGCGCGCCGCCTCGCGCTCGCGCAACACCTAGCGCTCGACCTTGACGGTCGTCGTCATCGGCAAGCCAACGATGAACTCGATTTCCTTCGGGTACACGTAGGGCGCCAGGAACTTGCGCACATGCTGCTGGATGTCGGATTCGAGTTCCGCCGACGGTGCATGTCCGGCGGCCAGCACGATGAAGGCCTTCACCACATTGCCGCGTGTTTCGTCCGGCGACGGCACGACGGCCACGTTGGCGACCGAGGGGTGCTTGACGATGCAGTTCTCGATCTCGGATGGCCCGACGCGATAGCCCGCCACCTTGAACACGTCGTCGGCGCGGCCCTGGTACCAGAGATAGCCCTCCGCATCCCTCGTCGCGTCGTCGCCGGTGCGCGACCAGTCGCCGGTGAACTTGCGCGCGGTGCCTTCCGCGTTCTTGAAGTATTCGAGGAAGAAGACCGGATCGGGCGTGCCGTCCGGCGCGATCCGGTTGACGGCCACTTCGCCCGGCTCGCCTCTCGGCATCTCGTGGCCGGCATCGTCGATTACCGCCACGCGATGACCCGGATACGGCCGCCCCATCGAACCGGGCTTGGCCGGCCACAGCGCATGCGAATTGCCGACGATGTAGTTCATCTCGGTCTGCCCGAACATCTCGTTGATCGTGGCGCCCAATGCATCCTGCGTCCACGCGAACACGGTGGTGCCCACGGCTTCGCCGGCGCTCATGATGCTGCGCAGGTTGACGTCGAAGTGACTGCGCGGCTGCGGGAACGCCTTCATCATCATCTTCAGCGCGGTCGGGAATAGAAACGTATTGCGGATCTGGTACTTTTCCATCAGCAGGAAGGCGCGCTCGGGGTCGAAGCGTCCGCGATAGCCGACGATCGGCTGGCCGAAATAAAGCGTGGGCAGCAACGCGTCCATCAGGCCGCCGGTCCACGCCCAGTCGGCAGGCGACCAGAAGAGATCGCCCGGTTGCGGAAAGCCGTCGTGCGAATGCACGAAGCCGGGCAGGTTGCCGAGCAGGCACGCGTGCGGCATCAGCGCGCCCTTGGGCGGCCCCGTCGTGCCGCTGGTGTACACGATCAGCGCCGGGTCGCTGGCGCACGTGCGCACCGGTTCGAAATCGGGCGATGCCGCCGCGACGGCCGTGTCGTAATCGAGCAGGTCGTCGCCGCCTGCGCCGGCCACCCCCAGCACGTGCGTGAGGCGCGGCAGGTCGCCGCGGATGGGCGCGAGATTGGGCGCGGACTGCAGGTCCACCAGCGCGACGCGCGCTTCTGCATTCTCGAGGCGATAGGCCAGTGCATCCGGCCCGAACAGGAACGACAGCGGAATGGCGACCGCCCCCATCTGGTAGACGGCGAGATGGGCCACGACGGTTTCGCGGCGCTGCGGCAGCACAAGGGCTACCTTGTCGCCGCGTTCGACGCCGAGGCGGGCCAGCACGTTCGACAGCCGGTTGGCTTCGCGCTGCAGGTCCCAGAACGTGTGCGCGGACGTCGCGCCGGATTCGTCCTCCCAGTACAGCGCGAAACGCGTGCGGTCCCCAGCCCAGCGGCCGCAGCACGCATGCGCGATATTGAAGAAATCCGGGACGTCCCAGCGATGGGACGCGTGCAATGCGGCGTAGGAATCGTCGGGCACCATGCCCGACAATCTACTCGTTCGCGGCGGCGGGGGGAATCGTCGCGCCGGTGATCGTCGGCATCGGCGTGTTCATTTCGAGGGGTTCGACCGTGGCCCACACCCAGTCGGGCTGCTGCTCCAGCAGGCGGCCGAAGCGGATGGGATTGCTCGACTTCGTCGTCAGCAGCTTGAGGCGCTTCGTGGGCTGGTACTCGGCCGCAGGCACGATCAGCGACTGTACCGAGGTCTCGGCCTCGCGTTTCTTCAATGCCAGGAACAGGCCCTGGAACGAGCGTCCGTTGATCGTCGTCGCTTCGCCGTCGACTGAATAGTCGGCATCGAGGTTCTTGCGCTGTTCGATCAGGTCCACCCCCATCAGCGTGTTGGCGATCACCTGCAGGCCGATCTCGGCCCGGTCGGTCGTCATCCGCTTCATCCGGCGCACGATGCCGAGCGTCCATGGCGTCTGGCCGTGCGGGCGGATGGCGGCCAGCGTGCCCAGCGTGACGGAATTGGCGACGCTCATCGGTGCCAGCAGGCGGAAGCCGGTCTGGCTGATGTCCTTCACCTCCCAGGGTCCGCCGGGTGTGGCGAAAGCCGCGAGGCGCCGCCGCGACAATTCGACGCGCCGATCCGTTTCGTTGCGCATGCGGCCGAACACCGCCAGCTCCATCGTGCCGCCGAAGCTCTTGCCGTGCTCGGCATAAGGGATGGGCGCCAGTTCCTCTTCCTTCAGGAACGCGGAGATCTTCGCGAAGCCGACGATGGCATCCACGGTGCCCACCGCCGCAGTTCGCTCGCCGCGCCGGGCAAACGGCTTGAATTCCGGATCGACCTGCGATGCAAGCTTGGTCAGCAGCGCCAGCTGCTCGCTGCGCTTGCCGGTGCGCTCGGACAGCGGCTGCACCTTGATCTTCTGTTCGATCATCACGACGTTCTGCATCAGCGTGGCATGGAGCTGCCGCGTGTCGAG
>JANNNM010000157.1:0-6678 GCA_031398535.1 Betaproteobacteria bacterium
CGGATCGTGGCTTCGTCGGCCCCCGGATGCCGCGCCACGAGATCGATGGCGCTCATCACCATGCCGGTGGTGCAAAAGCCGCACTGCAGGCCGTGGCATTCCTTGAACGCCGCCTGCATCGGATGCAGCGTGCCGTCTTCCGCCGCGAGGCCCTCGATGGTGACCACGGCCGTGCCGTTGGCCTGCACGGCCAGGATGTTGCACGCCTTGACCGCGCGGCCATCCATATGGACCGTGCAAGCGCCGCATTGCGCGGTGTCGCAGCCGACGTGCGTGCCGGTCAGCGCGAGGTTGGTGCGCAGGAAATCGACCAGCAACGTTCGGGCATCGACGTCGGCAGTGACCGACTTGCCATTGACCTTGAGCGATAGGGAAACGGACACGGACAGCCTCCTTGGGCAGAATTGATGCGAGACGGCGCCCTTGTTGTGACCTGCGGAGCGCTCGGGACCCCAAGCATACTGCGGGGTCCGGATGACAGCAATGCAACGGGCCGGCCGAATCGGATGGAGTACAGTCGGGCCGATCCGGCGCTGCCCCGTCGACCAATCGCGGCGCCGACCGCCCTGCACACCCCACGCCAACGCATGTCGCGCCTGATCGCCCGATGAACCCACGTGCCGCACGCATCCTGCTGGTGGGTGGTGGCCACAGCCACGTCGAGGTATTGCGCCGCTTTGCGCGCGAGCCGGACGCCGGCATCGCGCTGACGCTCGTCTCGCCGTTTGCGCGGACGCCGTATTCCGGCATGCTGCCCGGCACCATTGCGGGCCACTACACGGCCGCCGAGGCGTCGATCGCGCTGGCGCCGCTGGCGCAATGGGCCGGCGCACGGCTGATCGAAGGCGAAGTCCGCGAACTCGATCTTCATACGCGCACCGTGATGCTCGCCAACGGGGGGCGCGAGGCCTTCGATGTCGTGTCGTTGGACATCGGCACCACACCGGCGATGACGGTCCCGGGCGCGTCGGATTTCGCGTTGGGCATAAAGCCGGTGGAGGCATTCCTCGACGCGTGGGAGCAAATGCGCGCCGACGTGATCGCCGGCCAGGTGAGCACGATAGCCGTCGTGGGTGGCGGCGCGGGCGGCGTCGAGGCACTGCTGGCGATGCAATACCGGTTGCATCAGGAAGCGGGCGCCGCCGCGCCCCGGTTCGCGCTGGTCACCGACCAGGCCCAGGTCCTGGCGCAGCACGCACCCAGTGCCCGGGCGCGCATGGGACGCATCCTGGTCAAGCGTGGCGTCGTGCTGCACCTCGACAGCGCCGCCATGGCGGTGGAACCCGGCGCCGTGATCGTCACGCACGGCCGGCGCATTGCGGCCGACCGCATCGTCTGGGCCACCGGCGGCGCCCCGGCGGCGTGGCTCGCGGGCTCCGGCCTGCCCTGCGACGCGCACGGCTTCGTCATGGTCGACGCGCATTTGAAGTCGCCTGCGCATCCCTTCGTGTTCGCCGCCGGCGATTGCGCGTCGCAGATCGACCACCCGCGTCCGAAGTCGGGCGTCTATGCCGTCCGGCAAGGCCCGCCGCTGGCCGCCAACCTGCGGCGCGCCGCAAGCGGCGAGCCGCTGCTCGAGTACCGGCCGCAGCAGCAGGCACTGGCCCTCATTTCCACCGGCAACCGCCATGCGATCGCCACGCGCGGCCCGCTTGCGGTCGAAGGTGCCTGGGTCTGGCGCTGGAAGGACCACATCGACCGCAAGTTCGTGGCCCGTTACGCGCCGCCCGGGGACGGCGCCACGCCGCTCCGTCTAGAATGAAGGCCATGGGTATCGTCACTCGATCCATCATCGGTGCATGCCACCGCGCGAGCAGGCCGTCAGCGCGCCTGATGGCTTGGGTTGCGCTTGCGCTCGTCGCGCCCATCGCAGCCGCCAGCGATGTCACCACGATCACGCTGGTACCGAAACAGGTATCGGCCCACGGCTGGTTCTTCCAGGGCGAGGCCGGCATGGCCAGCGCGCAAAACAAGGGCTTCATGTCCAACGCGGGCTTCGTCGTGACCTCCGATGGCGTGGTGGTCTACGACGCCCTCGGCACGCCGGCCTTGGGCGAGGCCATGCGCGTGGCCATCCGCAAGGTCACCGCGCAACCCATTCGGCGCATCGTCGTCGGCCACTACCACGCCGACCACATCTACGGCCTGCAGGCGCTGCTGGCCCCAGGCGTGCCGATCTTCGCGCACCGCAAGGCCGAGGCGTACCTGCAGTCCGGGCAATCGGTCGAACGCCTGGCCCAGCGGCGGGCGGAACTCTTCCCGTGGGTGGACGACAAGACGCGCGTCGTGCCTCCCACCGATTGGCTCGACGGGGACACCAGCTTCAGGTTGGGCGGCCTCACGTTCCGGATGATCCATGCGGGCAGCGCGCATTCGCCGGAGGACCTGATGCTATTCGTCGAGGAAGACCGGCTGCTCTTTGCCGGCGACCTGCTGTTTGCCGGGCGGGTGCCGTTCGTCGGCAACGCCGACAGCGCGGGCTGGCTGCGCGCGATGGATGCGATGATCGCGCTCGATCCCAAGGTCGTGGTGCCGGGCCATGGCCCCGCGTCGCGCGACGTGGGCCGCGACCTGACGCTGACGCGCGACTACCTCGTTTACCTGCGCAACACGATGGGCCAGGCGGTGACGGAACTCGAACCGTTCAACGAAGCCTATGCGCGCACCGACTGGTCGCGCTTCCAGGACCTGCCAGCCTTTGCGCAGGCCAACCGGCTCAATGCATGGGGCACCTACCTGCGGATGGAACAGGAGGCCCTGGGAGTGACGAAACCATGACGACGAGTCACGATCCCGTACTGTCGGTGGCCGTGCGCGCCGCGCAGGCCGCCGCCAGCGTCATTGCGGATGCGGCGCTCGACCTCAAACGCCTGCCCACGTTCTCGAAGCAGCACGGCGACATCGTGTCCTCCGCCGACATGGAGGCCGAGGACGCCATCGTCGCCACGCTGCGCGCGGCCTTTCCCGATCACGCCATCCTGGGGGAGGAATCAGGTTACATCGAGGGCGCGCGCGATGGCGGCGGCTACAAGTGGATCGTCGACCCCATCGACGGCACTGCCAATTTCATCCACGGCTTCCCGTACTACGCGATCTCGATCGCGCTGGCCCGCGGCACCGATATCACGCATGCGGTGGTGATGGACCCCGTGCACAACGAAGTGTTCACCGCTGCCAAGGGCAAGGGCGCGTTCTGCAACGGCACGCCGTTGCGCGTGTCCACCTGCCTCGATCTCGATCGCGCGCTGGTCGGCACGGTGTTTCCCACGCGCGAAAATCCGCGCATGGCGGCGTACCTGCCGATCTTCAACGCGCTGATCGGCCAATGCGCGGGCATCCGCCGCGCGGGCGCCTGCGCGCTCGACTTGGCCTATCTCGCGGCGGGGCGGCTCGATGGCTTCGGGGTGATGAGCCTGCAGCCGTGGGACGTGGCCGCCGGCGCGCTGCTGGGGAGGGAAGCCGGTGGCCGCGTCGGCGACTTTGCCGGTGGCACTGATTTCCTGCGTACCAACGAAGTGATCGCCGCCACGCCGGGCGTGTTCAATCCGTTGCGCGAAGCGATCGCTCTGGCGCGGGGTTAAAAAAGGGGTCAGGTTCGAATTGGCGGGAAGTGTTGTCGACATCGGCAAGGTGCCGACGCCAATTCGAGCCTGACCCCTTTTTTCGATCGCGCTAGCTCGCGGCTAGCCGCTGCAGCGACTCCAGCAACGCCGCTGGAATCTCCACGCCATCCACCTTCGCGCGCTCGGCAATCGCATGGCGCCGCGCGCCCGGCAGGCGCACGCCGTCATCCTCCAGCATCGCGGATATCAACGTCTCGATGCGCTCGAAGTAGGCGGCCTGACCGGCCAGCGCGCCGGGGTCGATGACAAGAAAGGCCTGCCCGATGCGCGGCGCGTTGCCCGCATCGACGAAGAACGAATCCGCCTCGAAGCCCATCGCGGCACCGGTCAGCGCACAGGCCAGCAGTTCGACGATCAGCGCCAGCATCGCACCCTTGGCGCCGCCCATCGGCAGCATCGAGCCCGCCATGCCCGCGGCAGGGTCGGTCGTGGGTTGGCCCTCGGTGTCGAGCGCCCAACCCAGCGGAATCGAACGGCCTTCCTTGGCCGCCACCATCAGCTTGCCGCGCGCGACCTCCGACAAGGACAGGTCGATCACCAGCGGCGCGCCGTCGCGGCGCGGAAAGATCGCGGCAATCGGGTTGGTCCCGAAGAGCGGCCGCTTGCCTCCCGCCGCCGGCATGGCGGCCGGCGAGTTACCGAAGGCCAATCCCACCATGCCCGCCTGCGCGACCGGCAGCAAGTGCCAGGCCGCGACCCCAAAGTGATGGCTGTTGGTGACGCCGGCAAACGCCACGCCCAGCTCACCCGCGCGCCTGATCGCTTCCTGCACCGCCAGCGCGCACGCGGGAAAGGCCAGGCCCTGATGCGCATCGATCAGCACCGCCGCGCCCTTGCTGCGCGCGACCTCCGGCGACGCATGCCCGTCGGCGCGGCCGTTGCGCAGATGCGTCGTGTATTGCGAGATCCGCGACAATCCATGCGAGGGCAGGCCCTGCAGTTCAGCGGCGACCAGCGCGTCCGCGGTGGTCCTGGCCATCGCGTCACCGGCGCCGGCGTTGCGCAGCGCGCGCATGGCCAACGCATGCATGTCAGTCGCGGAAAGGCGAGCCATCGGTTTCCTTCTCAGTGCGTTCGCAATGCAGCGGCCACCGCGTCGGCCACCATGGACGAAACCCTCACATTCGATTCAAGCGTCAGGCCCGCGATGTGCGGCGTCAGCAACAGGTTGGGGCACCCCGCCAGCGGCGAGCCCGCGGGCAGCGGCTCGTAGTCGAAGACGTCGAGGGCGGCGCCGCCCAATGTCCCCGCGCGCAGTGCTGCGGCGACGGCAGCTTCGTCGACGACGCCACCGCGCGCGGTATTGATCAATACGGCATCGGGCTTCATCTGCGCCAGTTGCGTGGCGCCGATCAGGTTGCGGGTGGCGTCCACCAGGGGCACATGCAGCGACAGTACATCGGACTCCGCGATGACGGCGTCCAGTGTGGCGCACAGCGTGCCGTGCTCGCCCCACCACGGCGACGATGCCGGCACCTGCGGATCGAACGCGATGACGCGCATGCGCAGGCGTCGCGCCAGCGTTGCCACGAGGCGCCCGATGCCGCCGAAGCCGATCAGGCCCATCGTCTTGCCGGCGATCTCGCGGCCGTTGGACAGCGGCGCGCGCGGCCATGTGCCCGCACCGACAGCCGCGGTCGACTGATAGGCGCCGCGCAGCAGCAGCATCGCGGTGCCCACGACGTATTCAGCCACGGCCTGCGCATTGGCGCCCGTCGCCGGGATCACCGCAATGTTCCGTGCCGCGCAGGTCGCGGTATCGATGTTGTCGAGGCCCACGCCCAGCCGCCCCACCACGCGCAGCCGTGGCGCGCCTGCCAGCAACGCGGCATTGACCTGCGTGCGGTTGCGCACGATCAGCGCGTCGGCGTCGGCCAGCAGCGCCTGCAGCGCTGCCGGGCGGTCGACCAGGTCCTTCTCATAGAGGACATCGAACGCTGCCTTCAGCGACGAGACCGCCGCGTCGTCCATGAATTCACTGATGATGATGCGCATACGGTCCTCTGAAAATGTTCCGGCGGCTCACTGCGCCGCCAATGCCTGATTCCGCCGAACCGGCTGCGGTCAGGTGGCAAAGAGCTGGTCGGGGTTCGCAAATGCCTTGAATTCGAGCGCATTGCCGAAGGGGTCGAGGAAGAACATCGTCGCCTGCTCGCCGGGCAACCCCTTGAAGCGGATGTGCGGCTCGATCACGAAGGCCACGGCAGCCGCTTTCAACTTCGTCGCCAGCGCTTCCCACTCCGGCAACGCCATCACGACGCCGAAATGGCGCACGGGCACGTTGTCGCCGTCGACAAGGCTCGTCACGTCGCTCATCGCCTGCGCCGCAACCTTGTGCGCAACGATCTGGTGACCGAAGAAGTCGAAATCCACCCAGTCGGGTGAACTCCGCCCTTCCGCACAGCCCAGGAATGCGCCATAGAACGCGCGGGCGGCCACGAGGTCGGTGACCGGAAAGGCCTGGTGGAACCGTGGATAGTCGAGGCGGGCCAGGTGCTGGCTCATGAAGGCATTCCCCAAGTGCGCGCGTGGCGCGTTGCGATGGTGCTGGTGGCTTGCACTAGACCTGCCAGGGCAGGCGGTCGAGATCGACATTGCCGCCGGTGAGGATGATGCCCACACGCTTGCCGCGCACCGGCAGCGTGCCTTCAAGCATGCACGCCAGTGGCACTGCGCACGACGGTTCGATGACGATCTTCATCCGCTCCCACGTCATCCGCATCGCGGACACGATGGCATCCTCGCTGCACGTGCCGATGGCGGACACATGGGCCGACAACGCCCGGAACGTCCGCGGCGTCAGCGCACCGCGCAGGCCGTCGGCGATCGTGTTCGCGGCCGGAGGCGGCTGCAGTTCGCCAGCCGGCAGGCTGCGTGCGGCATCATCGGCCCCTCGCGGCTCGGCACCCAGCACCGTGATGCCCGGCGCGATGCCTTTGGACGCGATCGCGGTGCCGGATAGCAAGCCGCCTCCGCCAACCGGCGCCACGACGATGTCGAGATCGGGTTGTTCCTGCAGCAGCTCGAGTGCGGCTGTCCCCTGCCCGGCAATCAC
>JANNNM010000228.1:0-1194 GCA_031398535.1 Betaproteobacteria bacterium
GGCGCACCGGACACCGACGCGATGTTCGAGGAGCAGGACGTGGCGGCTTCCTGGAAGATGGCATTGGGGTGGCCGGCGACGAAGACGAAGGCGTCGATCTTGTTGTCGCACAGCGCGGGCGCCATCTCGACGAACTTCAACTCGGACGCAAGCTTCAGGTCACCCTGCGCGATGCCGAATTCCTTCATCACCAGTTCCATCGTCGAGCGCGTGCCGGAGCCCGGGTCGCCGATGTTGATGCGCTTGCCCTTGATGTCCTCGAACTTCTTGATGTTGGCATCCTGCCGCGCCACCAGCGTGAACAGCTCCGGGTACACGGAGAACAGCGCGCGCAGCTTCGGCTGCGGCTTGTCCTTGAACGCGCCTTCGCCCTTCATCGCGTAGAACTGCGTGTCGCTCTGCGCAAAGCCCACGTCCATGTCGCCCGACATCACGGCATTGATGTTGAAGACGGACCCGCCGGTGGATTCGACCGTGCAGCGCAGGTTGTGATCCTTGCGGCCGGCGTTGACGAAGCGACAGATGGCGCCGCCCAGCGGGTAGTAGACGCCGACGATGCCGCCGGTCCCGACGGTGATGAATTTCTGCTGAGCCTGTGCGGGCACCGGCGTGAAGAGCAGCGCCGAGACGAATCCGGCAGTGGCGGCGGCGATGAATGGCATGCGCATTGGAAAGGGCTCCCGGGTGAAGGTAGTGAAACCAGCGCCGATGGGTCGGCGCCGAAGGCAACGATGCAGTGTAATCAACTTCGCGCTTGCGGGATATGTGGCTGCCGGACGGCGCCTACCACGCCGTCTCCCGCTCGGCGGTGGCACCGATCTTGTGGATCGTCAGGTCGGCACCGTTGAACTCGTCCTCCGGATCAAGACGCAGCCCGACGACGGCCTTCAGTCCGCCGTAGATGATGGCACTGCCCGTCACCGCGATGAGGATGCCAAGACCGGTCCCGGCCAGCTGCGCGCCGAAGGCTACGCCGCCCATGCCGCCCAGCGCCTTGGCGCCAAAGATACCGGCCGCAATCCCGCCCCAGGCCCCGCAAATGCCGTGCAAGGGCCACACGCCCAGCACATCGTCGATCTTCCAGCGGTTCTGCGTCTGGGTGAACAGGACCACGAACAGCGCGCCGGCGATGATGCCGGTGGCCAGCGCGCCCAGCGGATGCATCACATCGGAGCCGGCGCACACGGCGACCAG
>JANNNM010000213.1:0-4437 GCA_031398535.1 Betaproteobacteria bacterium
CTCGGCGCCGAGATCCAGCAGCTTGGCCTGCACATCGGGCATGTTGATGATCTTGACGATCTCGGTATTGAGCCGCTTGACGATGTCGGGCGGCGTGCCGGCGGGCGCGAACACCCCTTGCCACGATCCGATTTCGTAACCGGCAAGCCCTGCCTCCGCCAGCGTGGGCACGTCGGGCGCCACCGGTGAACGCTTGGCCGTGGTGACCGCGATCGCGCGCAGCTTGCCGCCCTTCGCCAGCACCCATGCCGTCGTGATGTTGTCGAAGGTCATGCTCACCTGGCCACCCATCACATCGGCCAGCGCGGGCGGGCTGCCCTTGTACGGGATGTGCTGCATCTCCACGCCCGCCATGCCCTTGAAGAGCTCGCCGGAGAGGTGCTGTGACGTGCCGTTGCCGCTGGAGGCGAAATTCCACTTGCCGGGGTTGGCCTTCATCAGCGCGATCAGTTCCTTGACGTCCTTCGCCGGGATGTCGTTGTTGATCACCAGCATGTTGGGCACGCGCGCGATCAGCGTGATCGGAATGAAGTCCTTCACCGGATCGTAGGGGAGCTTCGAGTACAGCGTCGCATTGATCGCATGGGTGCTGATGGTGCCGCCCATGATCGTATAGCCGTCCGGCGCGGACTTGGCGGTCTCGGCCGCGCCGACGCCACCGCCCGCCCCCGGCTTGTTCTCCACCACCACCGGCTGGCCCAGCGCCACGCTCAACTTGTCGGCGATCGTGCGCGCCAGGATATCGGTGGTGCCGCCCGCCGCAAACGGCACGATGTACTTGATCGGCTTCGAAGGCCAGGCCTGCGCCTGGGCCGCAGTCGATACGGCGGCCAGCAGCAACGTTGCGACGAACGGAATGAACCTGCGCATCATGTCTCCTCCTGCAGTGGTTGCAGCCACGGGTCCGGGATCACACTGTGCCGTGTGTTGCCGGACGTTCTTTCAACGCAGCATCGACTCGGCCTTCAGCCCGTCGATGCCGACTGATTTTGCAGCCTCGATCAGGTCGGCCATCGTCTTGTCGTCGATCGGCACGCCGTTGGCCAAGCGCGCCGCACGCGTCTTCCGCTCGACGTCGCCCGGTCCCAGCACCGGCTGCCCGGGCGTGATCGGCGGCGAGGCCTTCACGTATTCGACGAAGCGGCGCGCTTCCTCCAGCACGCCGCCTTCGCCATCATAGACCGCCGGCGCGATGAAGATCGAGAGCATGTTGTTGCGCAGCACGGTATCCGCCGGATCCGAACTGCGGCCGGTGGAAATGGCGCCGGCCAGCAGGTCCGTCAGGATCGACAGGCCCGAACCCTTGTGGGCGCCGATGGTCAGCAGCGCGCCGCCGTCGTAGAAGTCCTTGGGATCGGAGGTCGGCGCGCCGTTCTTGTCGACGATCCAGCCTGCGGGCACTTGCTCGCCCTTGTTCATCGCGACCATCAGCTTCCCTTCGGCGACGGTGGAGGTCGTGATGTCGAGGATGGCCGGGTCGCCGCCGGCCAGCGGCACGCCGATCGCCAGCGGATTGGTGGAAAGCCGCCGATCGCCGCCGCCGAACGGGGCCACGCGCTGCGCGCCCGATGTGTTGAGGAAGTGCAGCGAGACCTGGCCCGCGGCAGCCGCCATCTCCGCCCAGTCGCCCAGGCGCCCCAGATGGCCGCAATTGCGGAGGCCAATCATTGCGATGCCCTTCACTGCAGCCTTCTCGATACCGAGCCTGGTCGCGAATTCTCCGGTGGTCTGGCCGAAGCCGCGGTTGCCGTCGATGATCGCGATCGTGTCACTGTCGAACACGATCGTGGGTGGTGTGTTCGGCTTCAACCAGCCATCGCGCACCCATTCGAGGTACTTGCCCACCCGCAGCACGCCGTGCGAGTCGTGGCCGACCAGGTTGGAGTCGACGAGGCGGCTCGCGATCGTGCGCGCTTCGCCGGGAGCCGAGCCGCCTGCCTGCATGATGGCGGTGACGAGGTCGATCAGTTTGGAGGCAGGGACGTTTTTCATTTTTTTGGAGGGATGGTGGTCGAAACGGAACGCGGCCGTGAGTGCGCCTGGGGCGGTCACATCGAGGGGCGGATCGAAGGTGCGACTCGCGTGTCTTCGTCTGCTCCATCGATTATACGAAGCCGCGCCGCGATTCACCAAACGGCGGCCCATGGGCCGGGCCCACCTGTCCAGCAGGGGGGCGTTCTCGTCCTCCACCGGGCGCGCTATAGTTGCGCTGCGGGACGGTGCATCGGCGACGATGTTGCCGTCCTGCCGCCCTGCCAGTGCGGACCGGCGCTTCAATCGTCCGCCACGTTGATGCGGGAGGTCGTGATGACCCTTTTTCGAGGTTTCATGCGCAGTCTGTGGCTGGGTGCGCTCGTGTCGCTCGTGGGCGTATGGCTGGTGGCGCTGGCGCAACCGGCACAGGCCCAACCCCGCGCCGCGGCCCCCGCCAAGAAACCGATGCCCGAGGTGGACGCGGAAAAACTGTTCGCCGCGATCGTCAAGGTGTCCGTGCGCGCCACGCCCGAGGCGCGCAGCGCCGCGTCGCTGGGTGCCGAGCGCGAGGGCACTGGCATTGTCGTCGGTGACAACGGACTGATCCTGACCATCGGCTACCTGATCGTCGAGGCGGAGGAAGTCACCGTGAGCGACAGCAACGGCCGCACGCTGGCTGCGCAGGTCGTCGGTTACGACCACGCCACCGGCTTCGGCCTGCTGCGCACGCTGGCGCCGCTCGATGTCAGGCCGGTGGTGTTCGGCGATTCGACGCGCGTGGCCGAGCGCGATCCGGTGATGATCGCCTCGGTGGGCGACGATGCCATCTCGTTTGCATTCGTCGTCAGCAAGCGTCCCTTTTCCGGCAACTGGGAATACGCGCTCGACCAGGCGATCTTCACGAGCCCGCCCACGCTCAACTGGAGCGGTGCCGCATTGCTCGACAAGGAGGGCAAGCTGCTCGGCGTCGGCTCCCTGATCGTGCGCGATGCCACACTCGAGGAACCGAAGGTGCCCGGCAACATGTTCGTGCCGATCGACCTGCTCAAACCCATCATGGCCGACCTCGTGAAGGCCGGCCGCCGCGCCGGTCCCGCGCGACCGTGGCTTGGCGTCGCCACCGATGAGGTTCAAGGGCGGCTGGTCGTCAGCCGCGTCTCGGTCGACGGCCCCGCCGACCAGGCCGGCGTGAAAGTCGGCGACATCATCCTCGGCGTCGGCGGCGAGTCCGTGCGCTCGCAGCCCGAGTTCTACCGCAAGGTATGGGCGCGCGGCGGCGCGGGCGCGTCGATACCGCTGAAGCTGCTGCAGGGCGTGGAAGTGAATGTCGTGCCTGTCGTGTCGATTGATCGCGTCGAGTATTTCAAGCCGCGCACGACGTATTGATCACGGCCGTCGATCGCGCTGCCGTGCGATCGACGGCTATTCGACCTTGGCGCCGGATTCCTTCACCACGCGCGCCCACTTGTCCGTCTCGCTCCTGACATAGCCGCTGAATTCGTCCGGCGACCCGCCGAGCACCACTTCGCTGCCGTCGGCGGCAAGCTTGGCGCGGAACTCCGGGTCCGACAGCACCGCCAGCACGTCGGCGTTCAGCTTCTTCAGGATGTCGGGCGGCGTGCCCGCGGGCGCCCAGAGGCCGAACCACGCTTCGAGGTCGAAGCCGTTGGGCATCGACTCGAGCAGCGTGGGCACCTCCGGCAACTGCGGGTTGCGCTTGGCGCTGGTCACGGCCAATCCGCGCAGCTTGCCACCCTTCACCTGCGGCAGCGCCGTGGAGAACGTCGGGAACGCAACCTGCGTCTGCCCGGACAGCATCGATGCGACGATTTCCGGCGCGCCCTTGTAGGGCACGTGAACGACATCGATGCCGGCGCTGCTCTTGAACATCGCGCCCGCAAGGTGCGCCTGGCTGCCGTTGCCGCCCGACCCGTAGTTCATCTGGCCCGGCTTCGACTTGGCCAGCGCGATCAATTCGCCAACGGTCTTCGCGGGTGAATCGTTGGGCACGATCATCAGCGACGGCATCCGGATCAGCAGCGCGACCGGCGCGAAATCCTTCACGGGGTCGTAGCCCACTTTGCCATACAGGATCGGATTGACCAGATGCGAGGACGTCGCGAGCATCAGCGTGTAGCCATCGGCGGGTTGCTTGGCCGCGAACTCGGCGCCCACGTTGCCACCCGCACCGCCGCGGTTCTCGATCACGACCGCTTGTCCCAGTCGCGCGCCCAATCGTTCCGCCACATTGCGCGCCAGCACATCGGGCGCGGACCCTGCAATGAAAGGCACGATGAGCTTGACGGGCTTGTTCGGATACTGCGCCGCTGCAGGCCACGCCAGCGTTACTGCCAACATCGCGAATATGGTTTGCAGATTCATCACCCGTGATCCCATGCGCGTTACTCCTTCAGGTTGATCGGCGCGACTGTCAACTCAATCAATTGCGGCCTTGGTGCCAGG
>JANNNM010000417.1:0-4461 GCA_031398535.1 Betaproteobacteria bacterium
GCCGACAACCTGTTCGCCGCCGACAGCTTCCGCTTTCCGCCGGCCTACATGCGCAAGTTGTCGCTGACCGATTTCGACATCGACGATGCGGCGGAAGTGGCACGCTCCACGCCGGCGGTGGACATCGCCGTCGACCAGATCGTGCTGAACGTGCACCGCGCCGTCCTGGGACCGCTGCTCGGCCCCGAGATCGCGCAGCGCCTGCTCAACAACGAGCTGAAGGTCTCCGATCGCAGCGAGGCGCTCCGGCTCGTCGATCTCTACGGCACGCTGCACGCCGCCATCTTCAGCGAGGTGGCCACGGGCCAGGACATTCCGCTGATCCGGCGCAACCTGCAGCGCGAATACGTGTCGCGGATCACCAACGTGCTGCTGCGTCCCGCCCAGGCCATGCCGGCCGATGCGCGCGCACTGATGCGCGCCGATGCCAAGCGTCTCCGCGACGAGATCGCCAATCGCAAGAAGTCCGACAAGGGCTCGCCGGAGACGCGGGCGCATCTCGCCGAGACGCTGGCCACGCTCGACGATGCACTGCGTGCGCCGCTGATCCGGCAGGGCGTCTAGATGGTGCAGACTCGACCGCGGGTGGCGGTAACGTTGTCGCCGCTCGACAACCGCGCGCTGGCCAACCTCACCGGGCCGATGGATGCCAACCTGCGCCAGATCGAGGCCGCGCTTGACGTCACCATCGCGCATCGAGGCGGCGTGTTCACGATCAACGGTGAACCCGCGCAAACCGCGCGCGCCGGCGCGGCGCTCCAGCGTTTCTACGCCGCTGCCGAGCAACCGTTGTCGGTGGAGGAGATCCAGCTGGGGCTGGTCGAGATCGGCACGCAACCGGCCGCGCCTGCCGCCGTGAGCGTGGACGATGCCGGTGCGCCGCGGCTGCGCACGCGCCGCGCCGAGCTGCACGGCCGCACGCCCAACCAGGTGGAGTACCTGAAGGACATCGTCGGCCACGACATCACGTTCGGCATCGGCCCGGCAGGCACCGGCAAGACCTATCTCGCGGTGGCGTGCGCGGTGGATGCGCTGGAGCGCGATGCCGTCAAGCGCATCGTGCTGGTTCGCCCCGCCGTTGAAGCCGGCGAACGCCTGGGCTTCCTGCCGGGGGACCTCGCACAGAAAGTGGACCCGTACCTGCGCCCGCTCTACGACGCGCTGTACGAATTGATGGGTTACGAGAAGGCCGCGCGGCTCCTCGAGCGCGGCACGATCGAGCTGGCGCCGCTGGCCTACATGCGCGGCCGCACGCTCAACCAGTCGTTCATCATCCTCGACGAAGCGCAGAACACGACACCCGAGCAGATGAAGATGGCGCTGACCCGCATCGGCTTCGGCGCCAAGGCGGTGATCACGGGCGACGTCACGCAGATCGATCTCGGGCGCGGGCAGAAGAGCGGCCTCGTCGAGGCCTCGCGGATCCTGGCCGGCGTGCGCGGCATTGCGTTCCGCCATTTCACCAGTGCCGACGTCGTGCGCCATCCGCTGGTACAGAAGATCGTCGATGCGTACGACCGCGATGCGGCCAGCCGTCCGCCCGACGACCGTCACCATCGCTAGAAGCGCGCCGCGATGCCCCTGTCCCTGCCTGAAGTCGAAGCGCTGCTGAAGCGTTGCACCACGATCGTCCCGGGATCGCCGCTGGACGCGCCCGGCGAGGAGTTGATCCGCATCGGCGAGTGGTGCCGCACGCACGGCCATCGCGAGGACCGGTACGGCGAAGGTCCGTTGATCGAAAGCTTCGAGGCCAAGATTGCGACGCTGCTGGGCATGGAAGCGGCCGTGTTCATGCCGAGCGGCACGATGGCGCAGCAGATCGCGATGCGCATCTGGGCCGAGGAGACCGGCGTTGCGCACTTCGGCATGCATCCCACGTCGCACGTCGAGTTGCACGAGGAGCGCGGCTACGCACGGCTGCATGGCCTGCAGGCCTCACTGATCGGCGCGCTGGACGCGCCCACGCTGGCCGCCGACCTCGAGCGCTGTCCGGAACGCCTGGCGGCCCTGCTGATCGAGCTGCCGGCACGCGAGATCGGGGGCCAGTTGCCCACGTGGGAGCAGCTGACCGAACTTTCGGCGCTGGCGCGATCGCGTGGCGTCCACCTGCACATGGACGGCGCGCGGCTGTGGGAAGCGCGCGAAGCCTATGCGCCGCGGACCTACGCCGACATCTGCGTGCTTTTCGATTCCGTCTACGTGTCGTTCTACAAGGGCATTGGCGCGCTGTCGGGCGCGATGCTGCTCGGCTCCGCTTCGTTCGTGAAGGCCGCGCGCGTCTGGCGCCGGCGGCACGGCGGCACGCTGGTGCAGTTGCACACCGCTGTCGCCTCCGCTGCAATGCGTTTCGACGAGGCGGTGGCGCGCATGCCTGCGCTGCGCGCGCGAACACTTCCGTTTGCGGCCGGTCTGGCCGCGATCCCGGGGGTGCAGATCCTGCCCTCGCCGCCGCAGGTGAACATGTTCCACCTGCACGTCAACGCGCCGGCTGATGCGGTGATCGATGCGCGCGAGCAGATCGCGGCGGAAACCGGCGTCTGGCTGTCGCCGCGCTACCAGCCATCCTCGTTGCCGGGCCGCTCGGTCACCGAGTTCTACGTCAACGACAACCTGCTTCCGTTGCAGGATGCGGACCTGATGCCGCTCTTCAGGCGCATGTTCGCGCAGGCGGGCGCCGCTTGACGCGCAAGCCCGCGGCGCCCCTGCCGCCGGACCTGTCGCTGTCGGTGCAATACGCCAGCAACGCGGCTGAGCTGCCCACCCGGGGCGCAACTGCGCCGGTGGGTCCGCGCCGCGCTGGACGACGACGCCACCGTCACGCTGCGCTTCGTCGACGCCATCGAGGGCCGCGCGCTGAATGCCGAATACCGGGGCAAGGACTACGCCACCAACGTGCTGACCTTCGTGTACGATGATGCGAAACCGCGCGCCGGCGACATCGTGCTGTGCGCGCCGGTCATCCGCACTGAAGCGGAAACGCAGGGGAAAAAGTTGGCCGCGCACTACGCCCACCTGGTGGTTCACGGCATGTTGCATATGCAGGGCTTCGACCACGAGGACCCCGCCGATGCCGGCGCCATGGAGGCCCGCGAGATCAAGATCCTCGCGCGGCTATCCATCGCCAACCCCTATTCCGATGGATAGCGACGACAAACCGCCGGCGGCGAAGCCTTCGCTGCTCGAACGCCTCACCGCGCTGCTGACGCGCGAGCCCGAGGACCGCGAAGAGCTGCTCGACCTGATGCGTGGCGCCTTCGAGCGGCATCTGCTCGACGCCGACGCGCTGTCGATGATCGAGGGCGTGCTGTCCGTGTCCGAGACGACGGTGCGCGAGATCATGATCCCGCGCTCGCAGATGGACTGCGTCGCGCTCGAAGATCCGGTGCCCGAGTTCCTGCCCGCGGTCGTGGAAACGCGGCATTCGCGGTTTCCCGTGATCGGCGAATCGAAGGACGACGTGATCGGCATCCTGCTGGCCAAGGAGCTGCTCAACTACTACGCCAACCCGGAAGCCTTCGTGCTGCGCGACACGCTGCGCCCCGCCGTGTTCGTTCCGGAGAGCAAGCGTCTCAACGTGCTGCTGCGCGAGTTCCGCGCCAACCGCAACCACATCGCCATCGTCGTGGACGAGTATGGCGGCGTCTCCGGCCTGGTCACGATCGAGGACGTCTTGGAGCAGATTGTGGGCGAGATCGAGGACGAGTACGACTTCGACGAGGACGAGGACAACATCATCAACGAGGCCAACGGCAAGTTCCGCGTGAAGGCCCGGACCGAAGTTGCCGACTTCAACGAGCATTTCGAAACGACGTTCGGTGACGACGAATTCGACACCATCGGCGGCCTCGTGCTGCGCGCCTTCGGCCGGATGCCCAAGCGCGGCGAGACGGTCACGATGGAGGGCCTGCGCTTCCGCGTGCTGCGCGCCGACAGCCGGCGCCTGCACACTGTGCAGGTGGAGCGCATCGCGCCCGTCGTCCTCGACACCGACGCCGACGCATGACCGCGCCGCCTTGCGCAGGCCCGGCAAGGGTCGCGCCGTCCCGTCGCGCGACCGCTTGACAACCCGATGACCACGCCGTCCGCCCGGCATCCGTGGGTCGCGCGCGGCCTGGCGCTGGCCGCGGGTATCGCCGCCGTCGTCGCGTTCGCCCCGTTCCACTGGACGCTGGTGACGCCCGTCGCACTGGCCGCGCTGTTCGTGCTGTGGCAGCACGCGCCCACGGCGCGCGCGGCGGCCGCCATCGGCTTCGCGTTCGGCGTCGGCATCTTCGGGGCCGGCACATCGTGGGTCTTCGTCGCGCTGGAGAATTTCGGCGGCATGCCCGCGCCGATCGCGGTCGTGGCGACAGCAGGCTTTGTCGCCTACCTGGCCCTGTGGCCAGCGTTGGCGGGCTGGGTCGTCGCGCGCGCACACCCCGTGGCATCGGCATGGCGCCTCGCCACTGCCGCGGCCGCGTG
>JANNNM010000431.1:0-10352 GCA_031398535.1 Betaproteobacteria bacterium
CCTACTACTCGCAGCGGCCGGCTCAGCTGCGGCGCTGGCACCCCGGGTACGGCGTGGCGCTGGAAGCTGGTCCGCTCACCAAGGGGTACGCCGAACACGACGTCGCAGAAGCCGAAGCCCCCTTCAGCGGCCGAGAAGAACTTGTCCTTGTGCAGGTACTTGCCGCGCAGCACGCCGTCGATGTCGGCGACGGCAACCTTGACGCGGTTGCCAGGGTACTTGCGCACCGCTTCGAGGATCTTGGCCTGGGGAATCGCCACCGCCATGGAGGGCTCCAATAAGGGTCATGTCGTGCCGGAGACCATCGATTCTAGCGCACCGGGCATGCGGCAATGGCATCATCGAAGCCCCGTGACCGTCCGCCAATCGTCTCGTGCCCAACGCGGTTCCACTGCTCGGTCTCCACGCCGCCGTGATGTTGTTCGGGTTTGCCGCCCTCTTCGGCAAATGGATTCCGTGGGATCCCGTGGCAATCGTGCTCGGACGCACGGTGGTGGCCGCCGCCGTCCTGGGTGCGTGGCTGTGGAGCCGCGGCGGCCCCACGTTGCGGGCGTCGCCGGCGCTGGCGATCAGCGGCGCGATCCTCGCCGTCCACTGGTACACCTTCTTCCAATCGATTGCCGAGTCCAGCGTCGCGATCGCCTTGCTCGGTTACGCGAGCTTTCCGCTGTTCGTGCTGCTGCTCGAGCGCTGGCATCACGGCCGTCAATGGCATCGTGCCGATCTGGCGGTCTCGGCCCTGGTGGTTGCGGGCCTGGTGCTGACGGTGCCCGAATTCCGTTGGGACAGCGCCGCCGTGCGCGGACTCGCGTGGGGCATCGCGTCGGGCTTCACCTTCGCGTGGCTGGTCGTGCGTACCCGGCGGTTCGCAACGCACCGCGATGCATCGTCGCTGGCGTTCTGGCTCAACGTTTTCGCATCGATGGTCCTGCTGCCGGTCGTCGTCGCGCTGGGCGGCGCCGGGGGCCCGGTGGATGGATCCGCGGTGCTGCTGGTCGTGCTGTTGGGCGTGATGTGTACCGCGCTGGCCCATACGCTGTTCATCGTAGGCATCGCTGGCACCAGCGCCCTCACGGCCGCCATTGTTGCCGCGCTCGAACCCGTCTACGGGATTGCGCTGGCCTGGGCGTGGCTGGGCGAGGTGCCGACGCTGCGCATCGGTGCTGGTGCAGCCTTGCTCGTGACGGCCGCGATCGTGGCCTCGTTGCGTGGCCGGACACCTGCGGTGCCGTGACCGGATTGGCGCTGGCGCCCGCGATTGGGTAGCATCGCGGCTCACGCATCGCATCGACAGCACACATTCATGGATATCGGCATCGTCGGCCTGGGCCGCATGGGCGGCAACATGGCGCGCAGGCTTGCGCGCGGGGGCGTACGCGTCACGGGCTTCGACCCGGACGCCAAGGTCGCGGCCACGCTGGCGGCTGAAGGCGTGCTCAAGCCCGCAGCCACGCTGGTCGAACTGGCGCATGCGCTGCCGGCACCACGCGTCGTATGGCTGATGGTGCCCGCCGGCGCGGCGACCGAACTGGCCATCGAAACGGCGTGGCCGGAGTTGAGCAAAGGCGACGTGATCGTCGATGGCGGCAACGCCAACTACAAGGATTCGCAGCGTCGTGCGGCGGCACTGGCAGCCGCAGGCATCCATTTCGTCGACTGCGGCGTCTCGGGCGGCGTGTGGGGCAAGGACAATGGCTACGCACTGATGTTCGGCGGCAGCGACGCCGGGGCTGCCATCCTTGCGCCGTACGCGCGCATCCTGGCGCCGGCCGCCGACAAGGGCTGGCTGCATTGCGGGCCGGCGGGGTCCGGCCACTTCGTCAAGATGATCCACAACGGCATCGAGTACGGCATGATGCAGTCGTTCGCCGAGGGCTTCGCGCTGATGGAAAACAAGCGTGACCTCGATCTCGATGTGGCCGCCATTGCCGAGACGTGGCGGCACGGCAGCGTCGTGCGCTCGTGGCTCCTCGATCTCACGGCCGACTTCCTTGCGCAGGATGCGACGCTGGGTGACGTCGCCCCGGTCGTCGCCGATTCCGGCGAAGGCCGCTGGACCGTCAACGAAGCGGTGGAGCAGGGTGTGCCTGCGCCCGTGTTGACGATGGCGCTGATGGCCCGCTTCGGCAGCCAGGGCAAGAGCGCGTATGCCGATCGGCTGCTCGCGATGATGCGCCGCAGTTTTGGCGGTCACGCCATCACCACCAAGGGTCCTGCATCATGATCATTGTCGTGATGGGCGTATGCGGTTGCGGCAAGACGACGATCGGCCGGGCTCTGGCAGCTTCGCTGCACTGGCCGTTTCACGATGCGGACGACTTTCATCCCGACGCCAATGTCTCCAAGATGGCCGCGGGCCACGCGCTCGATGACAGCGATCGCTGGCCGTGGCTCGACCGCATCGTGTCGGCCATGCAGAGCGCGCAGTCCGAAGGCGGCAACGCGGTCCTCGCGTGCTCGGCGTTGAAGCAGATCTACCGTGACCGGCTGATGCGCGCCGGGGACGTCCGGTTTGTCTACCTGCGCGGCGATACGGCCACCATCGAGGCGCGGCTGGCCGCGCGCAGCCACAAGTACATGCCGTCGTCGCTGCTGCCGTCGCAGTTCGCCATACTCGAGGAACCGCAGGATGCGCTGGTGGTGGACATCCGGCAGGCGCCGGCGGCGCAGGTGCAGTTCGTGCAATCGCGACTGGCGCTGGCGGCGGCGTCGGGCGCGCGATGAACACACGACCCCGCAAGCCGCTGACCGCCGTCGGCCACCTCGGCCGTGATCCCGGGCGCTGGCTGGGTGCAGTCAGCACCCCGGTGTTCCGGGCGTCGACGATCCTGTTCCCCACCACCGCGGAATTCTATGCGGCCGTCAACGGCGAGCACGAAGGGCTGACCTACGGATTGCACGGGCTGCCGACGGTCACCGACTTCGAGCGCGCCTTTGCGGAACTGGAAGGCGGCTACGCGGCACTGGCGGTGCCCTCAGGCCTCACGGCCACGACGTTGCCGCTGCTGGCATTGACCAAGCCCGGGGACCATGTGCTGGTCACCGATGCCGTGTACGGACCGACGCGCCGCTTCTGCGAACTGCATCTGCGCCGGATGGGCGTGACGGTCGAATACTACGATCCGCTGATCGGTGCCGGCATCGCCGCGCTGCTGCGTGACAACACGACAGTGGTCTTCACCGAGTCACCGGGCTCGCTGACCTTCGAGGTGCAGGACATCCCGGCGATTGCCGCGGCTGCGCATGCGCGCAATGCGCTGGTCGTGCTCGACAATTCATGGGCCACGCCGCTCTACTTCCGCGCGTTCGATCATGGTGTCGACGTCTCGGTACACGCGGCCACCAAGTACATCGGCGGCCATTCGGACGTGCTGCTGGGGCTGATCGTTGCCAACGCCGCCGTCTATCCGCGACTGCATCGGCTGTGGACGGACATGGGCGTGACTGCATCGAGCGATGATTGCTTCCTCGGCCTGCGCGGCCTGCGCACGCTGGGCGTGCGCCTGGCGCATCAGCAGGCCAGCGGCCTGCGCATCGCCGCGTGGCTGCGCGGGCGGCCCGAGGTGAAGGAAGTGCTGCATCCGGGGCTGCCCGGTGCGCGCGGTCACGAACTATGGAAGCGCGATTTCACCGGGGCGTCGGCGCTGTTCGGCGTCATCCTGAATCCGGTGTCGCCAGAGCGAATCGCCGCCATGCTCGATGGCTTCGAGCTCTTCAGCATGGGCTTCTCATGGGGCGGCTTCGAGAGCCTGGTGATACCGACGCATCCGGAACGTACGCGCACGGCAACGCCATGGAATCCCGGTGGCCCGTGCCTGCGCTTCGCCATCGGCCTCGAGGACCCGGACGACTTGATCGAGGATCTCGCCGCCGGATTCGCCCGCATGGGTCGATGACCATCAGCTTGCAGATCATTGCCTAAGGAAAAAGCTTTCGCGTTTGAATGGCGGAAAAAACGAACGTGGGGCACGATTTTCCAGCGATAGGCATCCGCCCATGGATGACGCTGCCGTCGGCACTTGCGGATAGACTCTGCAGCGTCAACTCGCCAACAGGTGACGCACATGCGGCCATGTCGCTGAATGCGAAGACTGAACCGAACTGTTGATATTTTCCTGACCAGTCGCAGCGGAGATAGGCAGTATTGCCGAAGGTCATCACGGTCGATATGCGTCCAGTTACGCCATCTGCATCAGGGGTTATGCTCATGATTCCCATGAATACGTCTAGTGCGTAGACCTTGCAGCGTCCATCGCAGTCGCAAGTCGAGTACTTTCCGTAATACTGTCCTTCGAACGGGATCGGGCCAAAGGTGTGCCGCTGGATTGGCTTCGTGACGCCATTCGCGTCCACGTCGTATATGAGCGTCCCGCTGTAATCGGTGGCTGGCAGAAATGCGATCGAACCGACCTTGCGATACTTGACATCCGCTGGATTGAATGGCGCACCAAAGGAAGGAGGCGTTGTCGTTTCGTAGAGGTCCCCGTCCCAGCGCGGATGTCCGCTTGGCAGAACGGTTCCCGGCGCGGCCGATGCGGAGTACCACTTGGGCTTTCCATCGGACCCATAGACGGAGAGTGTGATGTGCATGGCGTTGGATTGCTGATCGAAGTTCACACCCCAACCCGATTCCGCCGGATTCCACCACGGGCCGTTGAAGGTGGCTGCGTTCGCGATCGATGCAACGACGAGTGAAGCCGAAAGTGCCACTGCGCGAAGAAACATGCTTGCTCCTGGCGATAGGGACAGAAATCCTGCGGCGGCAGCGCGCCCGAGCTGATTGCCGGAGGCTGCTCGGCGCGAACCGATCAACGCCGGCGAAGGCGTCCCCTCAACGCTTGATTGTAGTTGGACGGTCCTGCCGCACCAAGCACACCGTGACGCCACGGTCATGGCAATTCTGGTTCCCCTGGCACGGATGGTCCGGCCTGCGGATCCCCCAGATAGACCGCCTGCACCTGCGGATCGGCCCGCACGGCGGCAGGTGTCCCCGCGGCGATCACGGCCCCGCGATCAAGTACGAGCACCCGGTCCGCAAAACCGAACACCACATCCATGTCGTGTTCGGTGAAGAGCATCGCGATGCCATCCTCCCGTGCAATCAAGCTGGCAACCTGCATCAGGTGCGCGCGCGCATCGGCGGCCATGCCCGCGGTGGGTTCGTCCATCAGCAATAGCGTCGGCGCTCCCGACAGCGCCAGCGCCAGTTCCACGCGCTTCGCATCGCCATACGCCAGCGTGGCGCAATGGCGCGCCGCCAGGTCCGCGCAGCCGACGCGTTCGAGCAGGGCGTCGGTTTCCGCGCGCGCAGCGGGCATGCCCGCGTCGAGCAGCGCGCCGTCCTGCCGCGCGCGGGCCAACCGCGCCAGCATCACGTTTTCGCGCACGGTCATCGACGGAAACGTCGCTGCCACCTGGAACGTGCGACCCACGCCCAGACGCGCGATCGCCTGCGGCGACAGGCCGGTGATGGGCGTGCCAGCCAGCAGCACGGTGCCGGCATCGGGCACGAGCTGCCCGTTGAGCAGGTTGAAGCACGTCGTCTTGCCGGCGCCGTTGGGACCAATCAGCGCCACCCGCTCGCCGGCCGCTACCTCGAGCGAAACGTCATCCACCGCGCGCACGCCGCCGAACACCTTCACCAGGTTTCGCGCGGCCAGCACCGGCGCGCCAGAACCCCTATGCGCAACGTCGCTCATCGTGCGCTCCGCGCGCGCCGCAACCGCCCGAACGTACCGCCGATGCCCATCGGGAACACCAGAACCAGCAGCAGGATCAGTGCGCCCAGTGCGGCGCGCCAATAATCCGTCCCGCGCGCCAGCGTGTCGGACAGCCACGTGAAGGCGCCCGCACCCAGCAACGGGCCGAAGAGCGCGTTGACGCCGCCCAGCAGCACCATCACCAGGGCATCGACCGACCGCGGTATCGCCAGCGTTTCAGGCGAGATGCTGCCCTTGGAGAACGCGAACAGTCCGCCCGCGACGCCGGCGAAGAGCCCGGCAATCGCAAAGCCGGTCCATTGCGTGCGGCGGACATCGATGCCGATCGCCGCGGCACGCAGCGGCGAATCGCGGACGCCGCGCAGCGCATAGCCGAAGGGCGTGCGCCGCAAGCGCACCAGCAGCACCAGCGCGATCGTGACGACCGCGAGAGTGAAGAGATAGAACGCGGTGCGCCCGGCCAGCCACGGCGCGGGCCACACGCCGACGATGCCGTTCGAGCCGCCGGTGACCGTGTCCCACTGGAACGCCACGGACCATGCGATCTGCGCGAAGGCCAGCGTCAGCATCGCGAGATAGACGCCGGAGAGCCGCACGCAGAACCAGCCGAACACGATGGCAGCCACCAGTGCGGCGAGAGGCGCCGCCCCCAGGGCAACGAGCATCGGCCAGCCCGCCTTCACCCCCAACGCCGCCGCATACGCGCCGATACCGAAGTACGCGGCATGCCCGAAGGACGTCATGCCGCCGGTCCCCAGCAGGAACTGGAGGCTGGCCGCAAAGAGCGCGGCGATCAGGATGTCGGTGGCCAGCACCAGCGTGTATTCGTCGCGCCACCATGGCAGGGTCACCAGCACCACGAGCAGCGCGGCAGCGATCGTGAGGTCGCGGCGGCTGGGCGGCAATACGAGCTCGCGTTGCTCCGGCAGCACCGTGGTGGCAACCGGCACCTGCGGCTTGCCGAAGAGTCCCTGCGGCTTCAACGCCAGCACGATGGCCATCACGACGAATTCCGCCACCAGCGTGAGCTTCGGAAACGCGATCTCGATGCCGGCGAAGGTCACGGTCCCGAGCGCGATGCAAAAGGCCTTGGTGATGCCGATGATCAGCGCGGCCACATAGGCGCCGGGGATGGACCCCAGCCCGCCGACCACGGTGACGACGAAGGCTTCCGCGATGATCGACAGGTCCATGTTCAGGTTCGCGGGTTCGCGCGGCAGCTGCAACGCACCGGCAAGCCCCGCGAGAAACGCGCCCAGCGCGAAGACCGCGGTGTAGAGCTTCGCCTGGTCGATGCCGAGTGCGGCCGCCATCGTCCGGTTTTCCGATGCGGCGCGAATCAGCATACCGAACCGCGTGCGCGTCACGAGCCACGTCAGCACCACCAGCACCAGCGGTCCCAGCACCATCAGGAAGAGGTCGTACTCGGGAATCGCGCGGCCGAACCAGGTGACCACGCCATCGAAACCCGGCGCGCGCGGTCCCAGCAGGTCCTCGGCGCCCCACGTGGCCAGCACCGCGTCGCGGACGATCAGCACGACGGCGAACGTGGCCGTCAGCTGCAGCAGTTCGGGCGCCGCATAGAGGCGTTTCAGCAGCAGCACCTCGATCAGCGCGCCGATGATGGCGACGACCAGCGCCGCCGCCAGCACACCGAACCAGAACGCGGCGCCGCCGCGCCCCAGGTGCTCTGCCAGCCCAGCGCCGATGCCGTAGGCGAAGTACGCGCCCAGCATGTACAGCGAGCCATGCGCGAAGTTGACGACGCGCGTGACGCCGAAGATCAGCGTCAGGCCGGCTGCGACCAGGAACAGCGCCGAGGCCGACGACAGTCCGTTGCCCAGCTGCAGCAGGAACGACGCCAGCGACACTGCGCTAGGCGGTCACTGTTGCGGCCGCAGCGTGCGCACGACTGAATCCGCAGGCTGGTAATCCTTGCCGTCGGCATAGCGCCAGTCGACCATCACGCCCTTGCCGTCCTTCACCGCCGTGCGGCCCACATAGGCGCCCATCGTCGACTGGTGGTCGATGGCACGGAACGTCACGCTGCCGAATGGCGAGCCGAACGTCAGCCCTTCCATCGCGGTGACGATCTTTTCCGGGTCCGTGGACCCGGCGCGCTTCAGCGCGGCAGCGGCGGCGATCACCGTGCTGTAGCCGACGACGGAACCCAGCCGCGGATAGTCGTTGAAGCGCTTCTGGTACGCGTCGCGGAAACGCCGGTGCTCCGGCGTGTCGATGCCGTACCACGGGTAGCCGGTGACGAACCAGCCGACCGGCGCCTCGTCCTTCAGCGGATCGAGGTACTCGGGCTCGCCGCCCAGCAGGTTGAACACCGGCCGGTCCTTGAAGAGGCCGCGTAGCTGACCCTCGCGGACGAAGCGCGCGAGATCGGGGCCGAACAATGACGAGAAGATCGCGTCGGGCTGCGCGTCGATCAGCGCCTGCACGACCGGACCCGGATCGATCTTGCCGAGCGGCACCGCGATCTCGACGAACTCGAGGCCGCCCGCCTGCTTGACGTTCATCTGCTTCTTGAATGCGGCGGTGGCCGACTGACCGTACTCGTAGTTGGGGTAGACGATGGCCCAGCGCTTCTTGTTGAGCTTGGCGGCCTCGGGCACCAGCATCGCCGTCTGCATGAACGTCGAGGCGCGCAACCGGAACGTGTAGCGGTTGCCGTTCTCCCAGACGATCTTGTCCGTCAGCGGCTCGGCCGCGAGGAAGGGGATCTTCTTCTGCTTCGCGAAGTCGGCGACGGCAAGGCCCACGTTGGATGGGAACGTGCCCATCAGCATCGTCACCTTCTCGCGGGTCAGCAGTTCGTCGGCCACGCGCACGGCATCGCCGGGCGTGCCGTTGTCGTCGCGCGAGATGATCTCGAGCTTCCGGCCCAGGACACCGCCTGCGGCATTGACCTCGTCCAGCGCCAGCTCCATGCCGCGCTTGTAGGGCTCGAGGAAGGCCGGAAACTGCTTGTAGCTGTTGAGCTCGCCCAAGCGGATGGGTTGCGCGCCGAGCGGCAGCGCCACCGCCAGCGACAATGCGACGAGGGCCATGCGGACAACGACAGACATGCGGACTCCGAAGTGGATGATCGTGCGAAGTGGCAACAACGCCGCCGGACCGTGCCGGGTTGACCCCGGCGCCTTCCCGTCCAGCCTGACCGGTACCGGGGCCCTTGCACCCGAAGATTACTGCACGCGGGGACCCGCATAAGCATATGCCGGCAGGGCCCGGCCGGCGCATGGTCGCAGCAAGGTAAAATCGATGGTTCTGGACGGTTTGCCGGCGCGGCGACCGTCCTTTCATTGTCCGGACCCATGCTGAAACTCGCCCACGGCCTCTCGTTCGACGATCTCTATTCGATTGCCGGCGCACAGCGCATCGACACCGCGTTCCGCGACCATCTGGCGGCCGCCGATGCCACGCTGGCCGCCCGGCTGGCGGCGGCGCGCGTGGATCCTGCTGCGCTCGACGCGCTGGCCGAGGCGACGCTGCTGCTGGCCGTCGCGCCGCATCTCGAGGACTTCCTGGCCACGCTGTTCGGCATCGAACCTGCCGTCCGCGCGCTGGAGGCCCGGCATCACGAACTGGCGCCGCTGTTCGCGATCAAGCGGCAGTTTGTCCAACGCAAGGCGATGAACGCGTTCAAGGCCGATGTGGCGGCCACGTTCGACGGCGCGGCCCTGCAGCAGACCATGGACACCTTGCTGGGCGCCGGCTGGTCCGAACTGGCGTACGCCAACGCCGTCACCGGCTGGCTGGCCGACGAACCCGCGCATGTCGAAGCGCTGGAGGCGGCCCAGCGCTATGCGGCATGGGCGGCCCATACGCCCGCCGGACGCGCCGCCACGCGCGGCGGCGTGCTGTTCCGCGCGCCGCGCAAGCTCGATTTCATGCACCTCGTGCCGATTGCGGCGACCGACGTTGCCGGCGTATCCGCATGGGAACTGCCACCCGATCACGCGTTGCGCCATCGCGAGGGCTTTGCGCTGACCGACGCGGGCACCGATCTCGTCGGCGGGCTCGACCAGGCGCACTACTGCATCTGGTGCCACGAGCAGGGCAAGGATTCATGTGCGCGCGGCCTGCCGGACAAGAAGGCCGCACCCGGCGCCATCCCGTTCAAGAAGTCGCCCTTCGACGTGACGCTGGCGGGCTGTCCGCTCGACGAGCGCATCTCGGAATTCCACAAGCTGCGCGCGGAAGGGCTGCCGCTCGGCGCGCTGGCGATGATCTGCGTGGACAACCCGATGGTGGCCGCCACCGGCCACCGGATCTGCAACGACTGCATGAAGTCGTGCATCTACCAGAAGCAGGACCCGGTCGACATACCGCAATCGGAAACCCGTTTGCTGAAGGACGTGCTGGCATTGCCATGGGGCTTCGAGATCTATTCGCTGCTGACGCGCTGGAATCCGCTCAACCTGCGCCGGCCGGTGCCGCTGCCGCGCACCGGCAAGCGCGTGCTGATCGTCGGCATGGGGCCTGCGGGATTCACGCTGGCGCATCATCTCGTCAACGACGGCCACACGGTGGTGGGCATGGACGGCCTCAAGATCGAGCCGCTCGATGCATCCGTCTCCGGCATCACGCTGCGTGGCGAACGCGTGCCGTTTGCGCCGATCC
>JANNNM010000449.1:0-8818 GCA_031398535.1 Betaproteobacteria bacterium
GCGGGCGAACCGACCAGGTCCATGGCCGCTGCATTGTCCGGTGGCGCGAGTGCGGCGCGCTCGATCAGTGCCGGACGCGCCGGCGCGAAATCGATCTGCCGCGCCGAGCGACGTTCAAGCAGCGGACCGATGGCGACGGTCGACAGCAGCGTCCAGTCGACCATCGCGGACTGCCACTGCCTGCGGGCTGCGTCGCGCAGCGGCAACGAAGCCGTGGTGGCCGGTGCCGGGCTGGCGCACCACGCGGTGACGGCGGCCGTCAGAGCCGCGGCCGATTGTGCAAAGGCCGCGGCGCGTGGCGCGGTCCATTCGCGATACACGCCGGCAACGAAATGCTCGGGCGTGTAGAACGGGACGGCGATCGTCACGCGCGGGCGTGGCGTCGCGGCAACGGCGGGCAACGCCAACCCCAAACTGGCGAGTAGTCCCAGCGCCAGAACGCGCATTGGATTTGCAACACGTCTCATAGCGACTCCACGAAACGGACGAGTGCATGGCGTTGTGCGCGGGTCATCCGCAGCACGCGTTCCTTGCTGGCTTCCGCTTCGCCACCGTGCCACAGGATGGCCTCCAGCACGCCGTAGGCGCGGCCGTCATGCAGCAGGCGAAAGTGCCCGTTGACCGACGGAATGAGGCCGATACCCCAAAGCGGCGGCGTCTTCCATTGGCGGCCATCGGCCAGGAAATCGGGCCGGCCGTCCGCCAACGCCGGCCCCATGTCGTGCAGCAGCAGGTCGGTGTAGGGATGGATCGTCTGGCCGTCCAGCGCAGGACTGGTCATCGTGGCCTGCTTGCCGGCGCCGGTGACATAGGTGGGTCGATGGCAGGTTGCGCATCCGGCCATGGTGAATAGCTTCTGGCCTTCGATCACGGCGCGTTCACGCACGGCACGGCGTGCGGGCGGGGCCAGCGTGGCCTGGTAGAACACGATACTGGCGAACGTGGCGTCGTCGATCTCGACCCCGTTGCCGCCATTGCCTCGGGGTGCCTTCAGGCAATCGAGCTGCGCCGGCATGCAGGGCTCCTGCGGAAAGCGCGCCGACGTGATGCCGATGTCGCCGACGAAGGCCGCGCCGGTCTGGTGGGCGAGGCTGCCCGCGTTGGCCTTCCAGCCGAAGCGGCCGATCGTCGTGGCCGCAGCGAACGCATCCCACACGCGATTGGGCGTGCCGCGGATCGCGCCGCCTGTCGCCGCCTGGTCGCGTGCGTTGCGTTCGATCTCGGCGTCGGGAATCGCTTCCAGCAGTCCCACGCCGGCCAGTTGCGGCGCGATGCGCGGACTGATCATCAGGTTCGGCGCCAGCGGGCCATACGCCGGTGCGGTGATCGCGTAGTGCGGCTCGCGCAGCGTATATGGCGTGCCATCGGCGAACTTCCCGCAGATCGTCGTCCAGCGAATGGACACCTTGCCTTCAGCGGCGACGCCGGTGATGGCATCGTTGTTGAGCTGGTCGCCATACGTCGGATCCGGCTGCGGCGCGCCATGCGCATCGGTGCCGGGCACGGAGAGGCGCAGCAGCAGCGCCACCGGCGCGGCGTGACCTCCCTTGGCCTCGCGTGGCGGCTCGCCGCGGCCATCCTGCACGTGACAGCCGCCGCACGAGCGCGCGATGAAGTGCGGGCCGAGGCCATCGCGCGCCTGCGTGGAGGCGGGGGCTTCCACCCAGTTGCGGCGGAAGAACGAATTGCCGACAGCAAAGCGCGTGCGCTCGGCGTCGGTGAGGTTGGCGGCGGGAAACGAAAACGCGTTGCGGCCATCGGCGAACACGGTGGTGTCGCCGCCGGTGCGCTCGCGTGCCGGATCCACCACGGCTTCAGCGCGCAATGCCGAGGAGACGAGGCCCGCCACCAGCAACGCGGCGCCGAGGCCACTCGCGAACGCTACGCGATGTCGCACGACGCCTGCACGGTCATTTCTTCGGCTGGACCAGCGTCAGCCGCGTGATGCCGATGGCCGCCGCCGCGTCGACCAGGTCCTTGCTCTGCTGCGTGAGGCTGTCGATCACCTTCTGCACGCGCAGGCGGCCCGGCGCATCCTTCGCGCCGATGATCTCGCGGTCGAACGGCGGCTGGATCGCGTTCGCGGCGGCCACCGACGTGGCGATCTGCTGCGTCGTGCGCTGGGCGACACCGGGGTCGGCCGCAGCTACCAGGTCGCGCAGCGATGCGCCCTGCAGCATGCTGCCATCCGCGCGCCTGTAGCGGCCGAGCCACACGTTCTCGATGCCGAGCGCATTGGCGACGACATCGCGATGCGTGTTGTCGGAGAAGCACGAGTGCTCGTCTTCCTGGTCCTGGCTTGCCATCGCCACCTCCAGCCGTTCGCCAGCCAGCTCGCCGCGCGACAGCGACCCCAGGCCCACGAACATCCGCCGCACGGATTCGTTGCCGCCGCGTTCGAAGCGCCCGCGGTAGTTGTTCTTCTGCGCCGGGGCCCAGGCCTTGGCAACGGAACCGAGGTCCTCGATCAGGAGCTCGGTGACGACGCGCAGGTACAGGCGCCGCCGATCGGCATTGGGCAATTTTCCGGCGACATAGTCGTTGGCGCTGCGGTTGCCGGGGCCGTCAGGGTTCGTGTCCTGGCCCCACAGCAGGAACTCGATCGCGTGCCAACCAGTGGCGATGTTCTCCTCGCCACCGCGTTCGTTCTGCGCCGATAGCGCGGCCTTGGTGATCCTGAACTTCGGATTGTTGATGAGGCCGGATGCCGGCTTGCCCGCGATGCCGTCGATGAACGACTCGTCCATCGGCCACGCGTTGATGCGGCCTTCGGGGCCGGTGTCGCTGTCGATCGGGCCGCCGTAGAAGCGGAAGGCTTCGGTCTGGCCATAGATGTCGCGCGCCGCCAGCCACGCCGTCCGCGCGGCGGCAAGGCGGACGTCGTCCGGCGCCGCGATGAAGGCGTTGACTGCGACCTGCATCTGCCGCGCGGCGGCGAGCACGTCGTCGTAGTTGGCGTGCACGAGCGCGCCATAGTGCAGCATGACTTCAGTGCGCAACTTCGAGTCGATGGTCGATTTCGCGGCGGGTTGCGCGTGGGCGGCCGTTGCGGCGAAGGCAAAACCCAGCAGCAGGGCACGGAACAGTCGGGGCATCGGTGAACTCCGGTCGAGGCGTGGGGAGAAGCGTCGCGGCATCGACGCGAGCCGCGCGTCGATTCAAGCCGCGGGGCGCGGCGCTGGTCAGTGCCTGGCCGAGGGGTCGGACACGAAGCCGATCCGCTGCACGCCGGCTTGCGCTGCGGCAGCCATTACATCCGCCAGCGTCTGGTACTGCGTGGTGCGGTCGGCGCGCAGATGCAGCTCGGGTTGCGGCTGGTGTTGCGCGATCGTCTGCAGGTTGCGTTCCAGCGCGGCACGGTCATTGACCTCGCCGTTCCAGTACGTGGTGCCGGTGGCGTCGATCGACACCGTGATGTGGTCGGGGCGCGTCTGGTTCGGTGCGCTGCTGGCCTGCGGCAGGTCGATCTTCACCGCGTGCGTGAGCAGCGGCGCGGTGATAATGAAGATCACCAGCAGCACCAGCATCACGTCGATCAGCGGGATCATGTTGATCTCCGCCATCGGCATCGCGCTGCCCTTGCGTTCGAAGTTGCCGAAGGCCACGGTTACGCGCCCTTGGCGACGGGCGCCGGCTGCAGGGTCACCACGGGGGCCGCGTCGCGCACATGCGAGCCGGTGGTCAGGAACGCGAACACGTCGTGCGCAAAGCCATCGAGCTTCGCCAGCACCACGCGGTTGCTGCGCACGATCGCGTTGTACGCCAGCACGGCGGGAATGGCGACGGCCAAGCCGGCGGCAGTCATGATCAACGCTTCACCGACGGGGCCTGCCACCTTGTCGAGCGTGCCCTGGCCGCTCATGCCGATGGCCGCCAGCGCGTGGTAGACGCCCCACACCGTGCCGAAGAGCCCGACGAAGGGTGCCGTGCTGCCAATCGAGGCCAGGACGGTCAGCCCCGATTCGAGCCGCGCGGTTTCCTCGTCGATCACGCGCCGCATCGCGCGCAGCAGGAACTCGGAAGCACTGCCGGCTTCACCAAGCTTGTTGGCGCCATGGCGCTGGTGGTGAGTGCTGGCGGCAATCGCCCCCTGCGCCAGCCGCGAGAAGGGTTCGTCGGCCTGGCGCTCCTCGAGGCGCATCGCCACGGCCTTCATCGATGGTGCGTTCCAGAACGACTGCAGGAATGCCGCCGTACGGCGACGGCTGATCACGATCTGGATCGACTTGGTGATGATGAGGTACCACGTCACCACCGACATCACGACCAGCACGACGAGCAGCGTGCGGCCGATGGCGTCGGCTTGCGCGATGAATCCGGCCAGCGTGACAGCCTGTTGGGTTTCCATGAATCAATTCTCCAGCGTGAAGTCGATCGGAACCAGTACCCACGCCGCCACGGCGTCGTTGGCCTGGCGCGCCGCGACAAAGCGCCACCGGCGCACGGTGTCGAGCGCGGCATTGTCGAGGCGCGGGTAGCCACTGGTGGTGCGGATTTCGACCGTGTCCGGACGCCCGGCTGCCGTCACATGCACGCGCAGCAGTACGCGGCCCTGTTCGCGCAGGCGGCGCGCCATTGCCGGGTAGGCGGGGGGCGGATTGTCGAGGTACGCCGCATTGAAATGCGGGGGCGCGATGGGTGCAGGAACCGCCACCTGGGCCGGCGGGGCGGGTGCCGCCTCCTGGCTCGGGGCGAGGGGGGCGACCACATCGGGCACCGGCGTGGTGACGGCGGCGGGCGTGTCGGTGGTGACGGCCAGCAGCGGCGCCGGCGCCACGGGCTGGGGCAGGGGTTTGCGCACGCGGACCGGCAAGGGCTTCGGCGGCTCCGCGGGCGGCTCGGGCTTCGGCTCGACAATGTAGGTGACGATCATCGGGGCGGCCTCGAACATTGCGTGGCGCACGGGCGCGTAGCTCAGCAGCGCGGCAATGGCCACCACGTGCAGCACCACCGCAACGGCAATGCCGATGCGGTGCGTGTTGATTTCTGCAGACGACGAAGCGGCTTGCGACAACCGGGTCCTTGGCGGGCAATCGGCGGGCAGGGATGGCGGTATGGAAACGTGCGCGGCGCGGGCGGCGCCGGCAGCCGCGGCCGCCGTGCCTGCGAGTCGTGGCGCACCGGGACTGTGTTCGTATTGCATCAGCGAATGATAAGCATTCGCATAACGGATGTAAAGGAACAGGACTCGCTCAAGGCAAGGAATTGCGTTCCTGGCTGTGGTTGCCGTGCTATTCTCCGTCTACTTATTACGAATGCCTCTCATTTGTGTTGTCTTTCCCAATTCTAGCAATCGACCCTCGCCGGCGCGCGTTCTGGCTGAAGCAACTGCACCAATGGCACTGGATCAGCGCGGCGATGTGCCTGCTGGGGATGCTGCTGTTCGCCATCACCGGCATCACGCTGAACCACGCCGGGCAGATCGAAGCCAAGCCGCGCGTGTCGACGCGTACGGCGGTGCTTCCAGATGCGCTGCTGCAGCAGCTGGTCGTCATCGAGAAGGGCATGGCAAGCGCGCCCAAGGGTGCAGCGCGGTCGGGGACCAAGGCCCCGATGCCGTTGACGGAGGATGTGGCGCGCTGGGTGCAAACGGAATTCGGCGCGCGTGTGATGGACGGCAACGTCGAATGGTCGCCGGGCGAGGTTTATGTGGGACTGCCGCGTCCGGGCGGTGATGCCTTCCTCACGATCGACCTGGCGTCGGGCGAGGTGAACCACGAGCGCACCGATCGCGGTGTGATCGCCTATTTGAACGACCTGCACAAGGGCCGCAACACCGGCGCCGTCTGGGTCTGGTTTCTCGACGTCTTCGCGATCGCGACGCTTGTGTTCTGCATCACCGGCTTTTTCCTGCTGCAGATGCATTCGCGTAACCGCGCCGCCACCTGGCCGATGGTGGGGCTGGGACTGGCGCTGCCGCTGGTGCTCGCAATTCTCTTCATCCACTGACAAAGGCGTTTCCCATGCGCGTCTGGCAATCCCTGGCCATCACCACTGTCCTCGTCGGGCCCTCCGTGGCCGCGGACCTCACCGTGAAGATCGAAATTCCGCGGCTCGATGTCGCCGAATATCACAAGCCCTATGTGGCGATGTGGATCGAGAAGCCCGACCAGGCGTTCGTCGGCAACCTCGCGGTCTGGTACGACTTGAGGCTGAAGGACAACGAAGGCACCAAGTGGCTGAAGGACATGCGCCAATGGTGGCGGCGCTCCGGGCGCGAGTTGCAGATGCCGGTGGATGGACTGTCCAGCCCCACCCGCGCTCCCGGTCAGCACGCCGTGAAATTCAGTGGCGCAAAGGCACCGCTGGCCCAACTGCCACCGGGCGACTACCAGCTGGTGATCGAAGCCGCACGCGAAGTGGGCGGTCGCGAACTGCTGCGCTTTCCGTTCCAGTGGCCCCCCAAAGCCGCCCATTCCATCCAGGTGAAGGGCGAGCACGAAATCGGCCCGGTCACCGTCGATCTTGCACTGTAAACCGGCGGGAGAAGCATCGTGACAAGCGCAATCTGGTGTCGTACTGCGGCTGCGGCCGTCCTGCTGGCGTCGTCGTTGTCGGTGCACGCGCATCGCGCGTGGCTGCTGCCGTCGGCCACCGTGCTGTCCGGCGATGATCCGTGGGTCACCGTCGATGCGGCGGTGTCCAACGACCTGTTCTTCTTCGAGCACCAGCCGCTGCGCCTCGAGAACCTGCAGATCGTCGGGCCGGATGGCGCGGCCATCAAGGCCGAGAATCCGGGCACCGGCAAGTACCGCAGCACCTTCGATGTGCGCCTCACGCAACCCGGCACGTATCGATTGGCGGTGGTCAACGACGGCTACTTCGCCAGCTGGAAGGAAGACGGCAAGGTCAAGCGCTGGCGTGGCACGCTGGAGAAATTCGCCGCGGAGGTGCCCGCCAAGGCAGTGGATCTGCAGGTGACGCAGGCGCAGGGACGGGTGGAATCGTTCATCACGCGCGGCAAGCCCAACGCCACCGCGCTGAAACTCACCGGCCGCGGCATGGAGCTCGAGCCCGTCACGCACCCCAACGACCTCGTCGTCGGCGAAACGGCGCAGTTCCGGCTGGTGCTGGATGGCAAGCCCGTGGCCGGCATCGATGTCGAAGTGGTGCCCGGCGGCATCCGCTACCGCGACAAGCTGCGCGATTTCAAGGTCACCACCGACCAGGATGGCAAGTTCGCCATCAAGTGGGATGCGCCCGGCATGTACTGGATCGAGGCGGTGATGAAGGACAGCGAGAATGTCATGCCGCCGGCCAAGGAGCGCCGCGCCAGCTACGTGGGCACGCTGGAAGTGCTGCCGCCCTGATTCGATGCAGGACCGTTGCACGATGCGCCGCATCCTCGTTCCGCACGCGATGACGCCGTCGGCACGCCCCACGGGGCTGCCGGCGGAGGTCGCGCGCCTGTCGGGCGCGGCGATGGGCACGACGTGGAGCGTGCAGGGGGTGGTGCCGCCAACGGGCGCGATGACGGAACTGCAGGCCGCGATCGAAGTGGAGCTCGATGTAGTCGTCCAGCAGATGAGCACGTGGCTGCCTTCGTCCGATCTGCAGCAATTCAATCGTGGCGCGCCTGATACGTGGCATGCATTGCCGCAAGGCTTCTTCGAGGTCCTGCGTATCGGGCTACAGGTGGCGATGGAAAGCGATGGTGCGTTCGACCCGACAGTGGGCGCGCTTGTCGACCTGTGGGGCTTCGGTCCGCGCGCGGCGGACAGCGTGCCGATCGAGCACGCGCCGACCGATGCCGCCATTGCCGATGCACATGCGTCGTGCGGATGGCGCCGCATGCAACTCGATCCGGCCACGCGTCGCGCATGCCAGCCAGGCGGGATGCACCTCGACCTGTCGGGCATTGCCAAGGGCTTTGCGGTCGATCGCGTGGTCGGCGTATTGCATCGTCACGACGTGGCTGACTGCCTGGTCGAGATCGGCGGCGAGTTGCGTGGTGCCGGCACCAAGCCCGATGGCAGCCCGTGGTGGGTGGGGATCGAGCGGCCGCCCCATGTTGACGATGCGTCGCGCGGAGCCGATGGCACCGAGACGCTGGTGGCGCTGCACGGCTTGAGCGTGGCGACCTCCGGCGATTACCGGCGTTGCCATGTGCTCGATGGCGTCCGGTACGCGCATTCGATCGACCCGCGTACCGGCCGTCCCGCAACGACGGATCTCGCGGCAGTGACCGTCCTGCATCCGGATTGCATCGCCGCGGATGCGTATGCAACGGCACTCCATGTGATGGGCGCGCAGCGCGGCCTGCAGTGGGCGCATCGACACCACCTCGCCGCTCTGTTCGTGGCGCGCGAGGGTGGACGGTTGCGCGACGTGATGACGCCGGCCTTCGTCGCGATGACGCAGTGAACACAGGTCCCGCGCCGCATCAGTTGGCGCTGGCGGGCCTCGTCGTGCTGGCTTGGCTGGCACTGTGCGGCGCCGTCTACTGGCAGCGGGCGCGGGCCGCAGCACGGCGAGACGGCAGCTTGCATGGTCCGGCAGTCGCCACCGATGCCGCGATCCCGTCGTTGGTTGTGGCGTTCGCAACGCAGACCGGATTCGCCGAGGCAGTGGCCTGGCAGACGGCGCACGCGATTCCCGCGACGGCAGCGTTCACGCGCGTCGTGCCCGTGGATCGGCTTGACGCCAGGGCGCTGCGCGGGGACGCCACGGTGCTCTTCATCGTGAGCACCACGGGAGAAGGGGATGCACCCGACATGGCCGCCAGCTTCATGCATCGCCTGACGCAAGACGCCGCAACGCTTTCTGGCCTGCGCTATGGAATCCTGGCCCTTGGCGATCGCACCTACGCCAACTTCTG
>JANNNM010000472.1:0-1436 GCA_031398535.1 Betaproteobacteria bacterium
GCGCGTGGTTCGTCAACGCGCACGCCGGCATCTCCGCCTGGCAGTACGACCTCAATACGCCCACCCCCGGCGTGCCGGACGGCCGCGCCGGCGTGGGCGTGCCGGTGGCAAGCCTGGACGCCGGCCTCATCTTCGAGCGCGACACCAGCATCTTCGGCACGAACTTCGTGCAGACGCTGGAGCCGCGCGCGCTCTATACGTACATCCCGTATCGCAACCAGAACCAGCTGCCGGTGTTCGACACCGTGCAGGACGACTTCAATTTCACGCAGCTCTTCAGCGAGAACCGTTTCATCGGCGGCGACCGGATGGGCGACACCAACCAGCTGGCGCTGGCCGTCACGTCGCGGTTCCTCGATCCCTCGACGGGCTCGGAGCGCTTCCGCCTGGCGGTGGGCCAGCGCTTCTACTTCGAGGACCAGAAGGTCAACCTGGGGGGCACGCCGCAGCTCGCCGGATCGTCCGACTTCCTGGTCGGTGCCGAGGGCCGGCTGGCCGACGCGTGGGCGCTGATCGGCCTGGCGCAATACGATTTCGGCACGTCGCAGTTCGATCGCTTCAATATCGGCACGCGCTACTCGCCCGGACTGGGGCGGGTGATCAGCGCCACCTACCGCTATTCGCGGGAACTCGTCGACCAGGTCGGCGGTCAATCGGAACTGAAGCAGACGTACCTGTCCGCGCAATGGCCGCTGACCGAAAAACTCACCTTCCTCGGGGCCTGGAACTACTCGATCCCGGACCGGCAGACGCTGGAGGCGGTGGTGGGGCTGGAGTACAATGGTGATTGCTGGGCGTTGCGGGTCGTGGGACAGCAGCTTGTGACCACGTCCGAGACGACGGTCAACTCGATCTTTGTCCAGCTCGAACTCAATGGTCTGGCGCGGGTGGGCACCAGCCCGCTCGACCTGCTGCGGCGCACCGTCCCGGGTTACCTGCGCACCAACGATCCGGCCATGCGTCAACGCGATCGCAGCTTCGACCCGCTGCCCGAGTTCTAGGTCACGCCTGCATTTGTTCAATTCGCACATGCGCGGCCCGTCGCCGGGGCGCGCACGAGGATCCGACTCCATGGGACGCATCCATTCCGCTTCGCCGCTTGCCCTTGCCGCGGCCCTCACGATCGCCTGCGCCAGCGCGTGGGCGCAGCCGTCCGGTTCCGGCATCATGGTGCCCGGCGCTTCGGGCGGCCCGCGCCCCGGTACGCCGGTGCCGCGCGCAGCCACGCCCGCGGCGACGGCGCCGACGTCGGGCAACCGCGTCGTCCCGCTCGAACGCGTGGTGGCGGTCGTCAACGACGAAGCCCTGACGCAATTCGAGCTCGATGAACAGAAGCGCATCCTGCTGGCCCAGATGCAGGCGTCCAACGTGCGACCGCCCAATGCCGACGCGCTCAATTCGCAGGTGCTCGAACGCCTGATCACCGAACGCGCGCT
>JANNNM010000254.1:0-7635 GCA_031398535.1 Betaproteobacteria bacterium
GATGACTTTGCCGCCGCGAAGATCGCAGTGTTCTGCGCGTCGATCCTGGCGGCGTGCATTGGCGTGGCCCTGTTGTGGAAGCCGCTGGCACCGCAGGCGCCCGAGCCGACCGTTGAGGCCGATGTCGCCGCGGACCACAGCCTCCTCAAGCCCGACGCGGGCGCGATCGCCCGTTAGGAAGGCGCCAGCGCCTTCGCCATCGTGGCCTGCGTGCGCGCCTCGGCGACCTGGCATTCAGGCCCGGCGAATTTGGCGGCGATCGCATCGAGCACTACCCGCGTGCGCGCCGGCATCAGCCGGCGCCCGGGGAATACCGCCCAGGCGTCGGTCGACGGGCACCGCCATTCGGGCAGCACCGGCACCAGTTCGCCGCTGCGCACATGCGGTTCGGCGAAGTGGTGCTCCATCACGGTGATGCCGGATCCGGCGCGCGCCAGCTGCAACAGGAAGTCCGGTGAATTGGCCGTGGCCCGTCCGGGCGGTATCCCTTCCCAGCGCTGCTCGCCGCGGGTGAGGATCCACCGCAGCGGCTCACCGTTGCGGCCCAGCAGCCGCAATGTGTCGTGCTCCATCAGCGCTTCGGGTTCGGGCGGCTGGCCATGGCGCGCCAGGTAGGCGGGCGCGGCGAAGAGGCCGGAGGTCCACGTGGCGATGCGCCGCGCCGCCAGTGACGCATCGTCCGGCAGGGCGCCCATCCGGATGGCCAGGTCGAAGTTCTCGCCGATGAGGTCAACCCGGCGCGGCGACAGGTCCAGCTCGACATCGATGGCCGGGTAGCGGGCAATCAGGTCGGCGAAGATGTCGCCGAAGACGAGGCCGGCCAGATCCCCCGGCATCGACACGCGCAGGCGGCCGCTGGGCTGCGCTTTGCGCTGCAGTGCCAGCGAGGTGGCGGCCTCGACCTCCTCGGCGACATGGTGCGCATGGTCGAGCACGCTGCGGCCGAAGTCGGTAACGGCCAGCTTGCGCGTGGTCCGCAGGAGCAACCGTTCACCCAGCGTCGCCTCCATTGCGGAGATCCGACGGGAAACGGTCGACTTGGGCAGGCCCAGGCGCTCGGCCGCGCGGCTGAAGCTGCCTTCGTCGGCGACGCGCGCGAACAGCAGCAGGTCATTGGCTTCGAGGCTCATGGGATCGGCTCATTGTTGCTCAGGTGGAACAATGATATCCAATTCGAGGTCTTCTGGATTATAGAAGCAACAAATACATTACGTCCATCGCCCGACCAACCCGATGGAGACCACCATGAACATCCTGCAAGTCAATTCCAGCGCCCGCACCGCGGGTTCCCATTCCACCCGGCTGGCGTCCACGCTGGTCGAGCGGCTCCGCGCTGGCGCCCTGGCCAGCCGCCTGACAGTGCGCGACCTGGCCTTGACGCCGCACCCCGCACTGGACGAGTCGGCCATGCAGGCGCAGATGACCGCCGCCGACAAGCGCACGCCGGAACAAGCGGCACGCGTGGCGCAGGACGACGCGCTGATTGCCGAGATCCAGGCCGCCGATGTGGTGGTGCTGGGCGTGCCGATGTACAACTTCGGTGTGCCGGCCCAGTTGAAGAACTGGATCGACGCGATCGCCCGCGCGCAGGTCACGTTCCGCTACACGGCCACCGGACCCGAGGGCCTGCTGCAAGGCAAGAAGGTCTACGTGGCGCTGACCCGCGGCGGCAAGTATCGCGACACGCCGGCCGACACGCAGGTGCCGTACCTGCAGATGGTGCTGGGCTTCCTCGGGATGAAGGAGATCCGGTTCTTCTACGCCGAAGGGTTGGCGATGGGTCCGGACGCCGAGACTGCCGCGCTGGCCGCAGCCAACGAAGAAATCGCGCTCGCGCTGGCGGCGTGAAAAAATGGGGTCAGGGTCAGACAAACAATGGGGTCAGGGTCAACGCAACAATCTGACCCTGACCCCTTTATTGAAGGAATGGAAATAGCCATGACGACGCAAACGTTGAACAACCCGAACATCGCGCAGGTGAGCAACCCGCGCACGGTCGAAACGCTGATTGCCGGCCAGGCCACCTCCGATGGCGCGGGTGTGAAGTTGACGCGCGTGCTGACGCAACCGCTGCAGCGCCGGCTCGATCCCTTCCTGATGCTCGATGCCTTCGGCACCGACAATCCGGAGGATTACATCGGCGGCTTCCCGAACCACCCGCATCGCGGCTTCGAAACCGTGACGTACATGATCGCGGGGCGCATGCGCCATCGCGACAGCGCCGGCAACGAAGGCCTGCTGCAGAACGGCGGCGTGCAATGGATGACGGCCGGCCGCGGCGTGATCCACTCCGAGCTGCCCGAGCAGGAAGACGGCCGCATGGAAGGCTTCCAGCTCTGGTTGAATCTCGCCGGCAAGGACAAGATGCGCGCGCCGTGGTACCGCGACATCCAGAGCGCGCAGATTCCGGAGTACACGACGCCGGAAGGCGTGGCGGTGCGCGTGATCGCCGGGCATTCGCAGGGCGTGGACGGCGCGATGCAGCGCGAGACGACCAATCCGCTGTATCTCGACATCACGATGCCGGCGGGCACGACGTTCGCGCAGCCGCTTGCCGCGAAGGACAACGCATTCGTCTACGTGTTTCGCGGTGAAGTGTCGATCGTCGGCACGAAGGTGCCCGTGCAGCGGATGGCGATCCTGGCGAACGAACGCGGCAGCGATGGTGTCGTGCTGCGCGCCGATGCAGCCGCACGGGTGTTGCTGATCGCCGGCACACCGCTCGATGAACCGATCGCGCAGCACGGTCCGTTCGTGATGAACACGCGCGACGAGATCATGCAGGCGGTGGCGGATTACCAGGCGGGCAAGTTCGCCGCGTGACCGTTGGCCTGCAGGCAGGGTCACGCAGGTCTTTTGCAGGCGAGGCTGCAGCCTCGAAGGCCCAATGCGACATCGGGCCGGATACCCGGACAATCCCCACCTGTCCGGGTAGTTCCGCGCTCGGCTGAACTGATTACACTGCCGGATACCGTCCCCGGCAGGTGCTCGTGCCCAACTCCGGCCACGTTGAACGGCTGCATTCACGCGACCTTCGCGCTCGCGTTCTGGGGACGATGTTCGCCGTTGCCTTGGGATTCCTTGGCGCAACTGAAATCGCGGAGGCGCAGACCGCCGCCAAGGTCCCTCGCATTGGGTGGCTCGGGCAGGGCAGTCCAACCGCAGGCGCGGGCCAGGGGAGCCGGGATTTCCTGCAAGGGCTGCGCGACCTGGGCTATGTCGACGGCAAGAACGTGGTCGTGGATTTCCGGTACGCCAGCGGCAGTACAGGCAGGTTGACTGAGCTGGCGGCAGAACTGGTTCGCCTGAAGGTCGATGTGATCGTCACTTCCGGCGCATCGGCCGCCTTCGCCGCCAAGCGTTCCACAAGCACGATCCCGATTGTCGCCACGGAATTTGCGCTGGACCCGGTCCAGGCGGGACTGGTGTCGAGCCTGGGTCAGCACGCTCGCAACGTGACGGGCCTGTCGAGTCAAATCGACGAGAGCTGGCCCAAGCGCGTGACGCTGCTCCGCGAACTGGTGCCGAAGGTTGCGCGCCTTGCCGTGCTGGGGAACTCCAGCAGGGCCGGTAGTGGCAACTGCCTCGTCGAGATGCGGAGCGCCGCGAGTGCCGCGAACCTGCAGCTACAGCCGATGGAGGTGGTCGACGAGAAGGCGCTGGAAGTCGCCTTGGCAACGATCGCCCGGGACAAGCCCGATGCGCTCGTCATCTGCTGGGATACGTTGACACTGGAGCATGCGAGCGCGATCGCAAAATTTGCACTCACTCACAAGTTGCCGACGCTGGCGCCGCTGCGGGAGTATGCGGAGGCCGGCGCGCTGCTTTCCTTCGGCATGAATCTGGCCGCCCACCGCAGGCGTGCCGCCTACCTTGTCGACAAGCTTCTCAAGGGTTCGCCGCCGGCCACCCTTCCACTCGAACAGCCCACGCACCATGAAGTAGTAGTCAACGTGACGACTGCCAAGGCGCTGGGTATCCCGCTTCCACCGGCACTGCTGTTGCTGGTGGACGAATTGATCCCATAGGACCAACCATGCACGTCACGCGGGCACTTCTGTTACTGACACTCCTGCTGCTTTGGGCACCAATGGCGCCCGCCCAGAGAACGGTGGGCGAAATGCTCGACGCGGGCGCGGTCAAGTTGTCCACGGACGAGTTCCAGCGGCAACTCGTGCAGCGGGTGATCGTGGGCCCGGCCGCGACAGGTGGACACCTTGAGATGATGTATGCGGAAAACGGCACGGTCGAAGGACTGGGTAACAACCCGGTGGCCGTAGGCAATACCGGGACACCGATCAGGGGCCAGTGGACGTTCGACGAGCGTGGCCGGATCTGTACGACCATGCGGTACGGTGCCGCGGTGCTGCTGCCAACTCGATGTCAATGGTGGTTCCAGCTTGGCGACCGGTATTACTTTGCCGATTCCGATACGGATCGCAGTGCAAAGGTGCTCCACCGAACGCTAAAACAGTAGCATCGGCGATGCCGATGAAGGGCGCGGCGGGCTGCTGCACCGGTCAATGCGGCACGATAAATCGCGCCAGCCGTTTCAGATCCGGCTCCACGCCCAGCCCGGCTGCATCCGACAGCGTGACGATTCCGTCCACGATGTGAAGCGGGAACACTTCTTCGCGCAACGGGTTCGGATTGGCATCCACCTCGGCGTAGCCGCCCGCGCTGCCGGACGCGGCCAACGCATGCATCGAAGCCGCAAGGCCGACGCCACCGGCCAGCCAGTGCGGGCAATAGGCGACGTTGCGCGTGGCGGCATGCCGCGCGACCTCGAGGCCGCCGCCGATGCCGCCCCATTTGCCGACATCGGGCTGCGCGAACGCAAGATAGCCATCGTCGATCGCCTGCACGAACGCACCCCGGCCGCGCAGGTTTTCGCCGGCGGCCAGGGGCACGGCACTGACCGCCGCCAACGCGCGCCAATCGGCAGCTGGGCAATCCGCGGCGATCGGTTCCTCGATCCAGTGCGGCGCATGCGGCGCGAGCGCGGCGATGCGTGCGGGCGCTTCCGCTGGCGTCCACGCCTGGTTCGCATCGAGCATGATCGTGGCGGAAGGCCCCAGCAACGCGCGCATCGCGGCGAGATTGGCGACGTCGCGTTCAGGGCCGAACCCTACCTTCAGCTTGAACGCCCGATAGCCTTCGCTGCGCTTGGCCATCGCGATGCCGTCGACGTTTTCCGGGCCGATGCCGCTGGCGTACACGCGCACGTCCGGTTGTCCGCCAAGCCATTTCCACAGCGGCACGCCGGCGCGGCGCGCGGCAAGGTCGTGCAGCGCCTGGTCGACCGCGCCCGTGATCTGCGCAAAGGGGCCGGGCTCGCCGCATTGAATTGCCATCTGCCGCGTGCGGCGCTCGAGCAGCGTGCGCACCTGCGCAGGATCGTCGGCGGTGCTGCCCTGCAGAAGCGGCGCGAAGATGCTGTCGACGAGCCGCGCGCGATGCTCGGCACCCACCTGCGGAAAATTGCAGAACACTTCGCCCCAGCCCCACGCGCCGTCGCTGGCACCGACGCGCAGGAACAACGCCGGGCGATTGGTCATCGCGCCGAACGCATTGGCGACAGGGATGGCGATGGGTGCGCGCAGCACCGTGCATTCGAGGTGGTCGATGGTGGTTGGCATGGACTTGGCGAAACGTTGGCGTGATCCCGGAGGCGATTGGTTTAGACTGCGCTAAATCGGAGGGCACGGCAATGAAACTGCATTCGCTCATCAAGACAGCCATCGCCGTTGGCGCGTTGGCGGTGGCCGCGCTGGTCGGCGCGCAGCCGTTTCCGTCGAAGCCCATTCGCCTCGTGGTGCCGTTCCCGCCGGGCGGCGCCGTGGATTTCTTCGCGCGTGTCGTGCAGGGTCCGCTCACCGACAACCTGGGCGTACCGGTGGTCATCGAGAACAAGGCCGGCGCCAGCGGCATGATCGGCGCCGAGATGGTGGCGCGTTCTCCGGCGGATGGCTACACGCTGCTGATCGGCAACATCGCGTCACTGGCGATCAACGTCGGCGTGTATCCGAAGATGACCTACGATCCGGTCAAGGATTTCACGCCGGTGGTGCGTACCGTCGACGTCAACTACGTGCTGGTCGTGCATCCGTCGCTGCCGGCGCGCACGGTGGCGGAGTTGATCGCGGGCGCCAAGGCCACGCCGGGCAAGCTGGCGTACGGATCGGCGGGCAGCGGCAGCCTGCCGCATCTCGCCACCGAACTTTTCAAGGCGCAGACGGGAACGGATTTCGTGCACGTGCCGTACAAAGGCGGCGGGCCGATGGTCACCGACCTGCTGGGCGGCAGCGTGCAGGTGGTGATCGGCGACCAGGCCAACCTGATGCCGCACGTGACTGCAGGCAAGTTGCGCGCGCTGGCCGTGGCCGGTCCGCAGCGATCGCCGAACATGCCCGATCTGCCGACGATTGCCGAGACCGGACTGGTGGGATTCGACGCCACGGCGTGGCAGGGCGTGGTGGGGCCGGCCGGCATGCCCCCCGACGTCGTGCGCCGCCTGAACGAGGCATTCAACAAGGTGATGGCGCAGCCGGATGTGCGCGCCAAGTTGCTTGGGGGTGGACTCGATCCGGTGGGCGGCACGCCGGAAGCCTTCGGCAATTTCATCCGTACCGAGATCACGAAGTGGTCGAAGATCGCGCGCGATGTCGGCGCGCGGGCCGAATGATGATGCAATCGCGCGACCCCTTCGCGCATTCAGAGCTGATATGACCGATTCTCCCCACTGGGCATTTCCTTCGCCGATGCAACCCCGGCAGGCCGACCTGGCCTTCGATCTCGATCGTGCCTGCGGCGCGATGGTGCGGCTGGCCTCGAAGATCCCCGATGACGCCTACACGGCGCAGTTGCTGGGCACCGAGCGCGGTGGCAATGGCGTCGTCATCCGCGACGATGGTCTGGTGCTGACCATCGGCTACCTGATCACCGAGGCCGAGACGATCTGGCTTACGACGCACGATGGCCGCGTGGTACCGGGCCATGCACTGGGCTATGACTTCGCCACCGGCTTCGGCCTGGTGCTGCCATTGGAACGCCTCGACGTTGTGCCGCTGGCGATGGGCTCCATCGCCGGGCTCGACGTCGACGACGATGTGTATGTGCTGGGTCATGGCGGCCGCGCGCATGCGCTGAAGGCGCAGGTCTTTGCGCGCCGCGAGTTCGCGGGCTACTGGGAATACCTGCTGGATGAAGCGATCTTCACTGCGCCTCCCCATCCTGAATGGAGCGGTGCCGCATTGGTGGACGATGCCGGGCGCCTCGTCGGCGTGGGCTCGCTCTTCGTGCAGGAAGCGATGGGCGAGGAGATGGTCAAGGGCAACATGTTCGTGCCCATCGACCTGCTGCCGCCGATTCTCGACGACATGGTGCGGATGGGCCGCGCGGCGCGGCCGCCGCGGCCGTGGCTTGGCCTCTACACCAACGACGATGATTCACGCGTGGTGGTGGGCGGCATTGCCAAGGGCGGCCCGGCCGACCAGGCCGGCGTGCGCAAGGGCGACGCCGTGATGGCGGTCGCCGACCAGCGCGTGGGCAGCATTGCCGACATGCTGCGCTGCGTGTGGCAGCTGGGTCCTGCCGGCACGGAGATTCCGCTGACCGTCGCGCGCGGCGACAAGG
>JANNNM010000523.1:0-5706 GCA_031398535.1 Betaproteobacteria bacterium
TGCGCTGGCGCCGATCGTCAGCTTCGGCCTGGCCACGCTCTTCGACTGGCGCATTGCGCTGGCGTGCATGGGTGCCGCGGGTCTGGTGGCGCTGGGCTTGCTGTCGACGCAACGCGAGTACCTGACGTCGCATCGTTCGCCTGCGGGGCAGGGCCACGACTTCAAGGGCAGCATGGCGATGTTCGCGCAGCCGGCCATCGCGCTGTGCTTCTTCTACTTCATGATCCAGACCACGGCGTCCGTGGGCCTGCAGACCTTCCTGCCCTCTGCGCTGAACAGCGGCCTCGACGTGCCGCTGGTCATCGCCGCCACGACCGTCACCGCATACCTGCTGGGCGGCACCGGCGGCATCGTGTTCGGAGGTTTCCTGGCCGCCCGCACGGCCCGCCACGACCGCGTGGCGGCTGCTGGATTGCTGGCCGGCGCGTTTCTGCTGGTGTTCGTTGCCGCGGGCGTGGTGCCGATCGCGCTGATCGCGCCGTACTTCGCGTTGATCGGCTTCGTGATGGGCACCACCGGACCGTCGCGCGACCTGATCGTGCGCAACGCGACGCCCAAGGGCGCGGCGGGGCGCGTGTATGGCTTCGTCTATTCCGGCCTCGACCTCGGTGCCACCATCGGCCCTGTGTGGTTCGGCCTGATGCTCGACCATCACCTGGGCCGCGAGATGTTCTATGTGGTGGCGGGCCTGCTGGTCGCGGCGGTCGGCACCGTGGTCCGCGTGCGGCGCGCCGTCAACGTCGGCAACGCCACCGCTGCCGCAGACTGACTCGAAAGGAACACGATGGATCTGGGGATCGCCGGGCGCCGCGCACTGGTATGCGCGGCCAGCAGGGGCTTGGGTCGCGGTTGTGCAGAAGCTCTGGCCCGCGAAAGCGTGGAGGTCACCATCCTCGCGCGCACCGCCGCCGACATCGAGCAGACCGCGAAGGAAATCGGCGCAATGGCCGGGCGACCGGTCGCGTGGGTCGCGTGCGATATCACGACACCCGAAGGCCGCGCCGCCGCCCTGGCCGCCTGTCCGCAACCCGACATCGTCATCACCAATGCGGGCGGACCGCCACCGGGCGACTTCCGTGACTGGGACCGTGACACGTGGCTGCGCGCGATCGACGCGAACATGCTCACGCCCATCGAGCTCATCAAGGCCACGGTGGACGGCATGATCGCGCGCAAGTTCGGGCGCATCGTCAACATCACTTCCGCTGCCGTGAAGGCGCCGATCGACATCCTCGGCTTGTCCAACGGCGCGCGCAGCGGGTTGACCGGGTTCGTCGCCGGGTTGTCGCGCAAGGTGGCGGGTCAGGGCGTGACGATCAACAACATGCTGCCCGGTCTCTTCGACACCGCGCGGCTGCAGGGCATGATGAAGACGCGTGCCACGGCGCAAGGCATCACCGCGGATGCCGCGCTTGACGCTGCGCGCGCGGGCATCCCCACCCGCCGCGTCGGCACGCCGGAGGAATTCGGCGCGATGTGCGCGTTTCTGTGCAGCACGCACGCCGGCTACATCGTCGGCCAGAACATCCTGATGGATGGCGGGCAGTATCCGGGGACGTACTAGGCGAGTGTGAAGTTCCGCGGCGCGTGCGGTATCAGCGCACTGTCCTGTCGAGCCAATCGAACGCGCGACATGCTGGCAAGGACGTCGCCAAGGTGCCGGTCACCCCTGGCAGGCGTCACGAAAGCGCTGTGAAACGTGATGAAAGCGGATGGTGCTCCGCACAGCCGCTTGCGCGATCCATCGAAGGCCATGCTCAATTCAACGCCCAAAATAGGACAAACACTGATATGACATCGTCCTGATTGGGCCTAACGTCCTAGCTGATACGAACGGAGGACGGACCATGGTCATGCAATCAATGATGCGTAGCGCCTTCTGCGCTTTCATGCTCTTGGCATCGCTGCATGTCTATGCCGCGATCCAACTGGTGCCCGTCATCCCAAGCGGCCTTTCGCAGCCCGTCTTCGCCGGCGGTGCGGGCGACAGCAGCGGCCGCCTCTTCATCGTGGAGCAGACGGGAAGGATCCGTGTCCTGCAGTCCGGCGCATCGGCCACGACGGTGTTTCTCGACGTGCAGTCGAAGGTGGTGTCGAGCGGCGAGCGGGGCTTGCTCGGCCTCGCGTTCCATCCTCAATACGCCGCCAACGGCCGCTTCTTCGTGTTCTACACGCGCGTGAGCGACGCCGCGCTGGTCATCGCCGAGTTTCGCGTTTCCGCCAACCGCGACGTCGCCGACGCGACGGAACGCATGCTGCTGACGATCCCGCATCCGACGTACGCGAACCACAACGGCGGCATGCTCGCGTTCGGCGGCGACGGCTACCTCTACATTGGCGTGGGCGACGGTGGCTCGGGCAACGATCCGGGCAACAACGCGCAGGATATCGAATCCCTCCTTGGCAAGATCCTGCGGATTGACGTCGACGTGCCGGACACTGCGGCTGGCACGCTCTACTCGTCCCCCGCGGGCAACCCCTTCGTGGGCGTGCCCGGGCGCGACGAGATCTACGTGGTTGGCATGCGCAACCCGTGGCGGTTCAGCTTCGACCGCGCAACCGGCCAGCAATGGGTGGGAGACGTCGGCCAGGGGCAGCGCGAGGAAGTGGACTCGCCCATCGTGGCCGGCGGCAACTACGGGTGGCGCGTGTACGAAGGCACCAATTGCACGGGCGTGGATCCCGGTTTGTGCATCCCGGCGAACTATCGCCCGCCACTCTTCGAGTACACGCACACGGGCGGCCGCTGCTCGCTGACCGGTGGCTATGTGTATCGGGGGTCGCGTGGCGCGCTGCCAGCCGGCACCTACGTGTTCGGCGACTTCTGCACGGGTGAGATCTTCGCGTGGAATGGAAGCTCGCAGACGCTGTTGCTCGACACGGCACTCAATGTCTCGTCATTTGGCGAGGACGATCAAGGCGAGCTCTACGTGGTGGGTCTGGGCGGGTCGGTGAGCCGCATCGCCCTCGTGCCGGGGGCCACGACGACGACGCTCGCGAGTTCCGCCAATCCGTCCACGATGGGACAGGCCGTGACGTTGACGGCCACGGTTACCGGCAGCAGTCCGACGGGTACCCTGGCGTTTACCGACGGCGGCGCCACGCTCGCCGGCTGTGGCGCAGTGGCCTTGGCCGGCACGGGCGGGACGCGAACGGCTACATGCGCCACGAGCAGTCTGGCGGTGGGCATGCACGCGATCGTCGCGACCTACAGCGGCGACACGGTCAACGCACCCTCGACGAGCACTACGCTGTCGCAGCAAGTGAACGGAACTGCTCCTTCGACGCAGCTCGTCAACGGCAGCTTCGAGGTTCCCGCGCTCAGCACCAGCTTTCGCTACATGCCCACCGGAACCGGCATCGGCTGGACGTTTAACAGCAGCGCGGGGATTCAGGGCAACGGCAGCGCGTGGCGTGCGACATCGGCGCCCGACGGCACCCAGACCGCGTTCATCCAGAACCTCGGTATGATCGCGCAGAGTGTCAACCTCACCGCCGGGAGCTACGTACTCTCGTTCCGGGCCGCGCGGCGTTCGTACAGCAATCCGTTGGTGAATCCACTGCGGATTTCGATCAACGGTCAGGCGGTCGGAACCATGATCGCACCGCCGTCAACGGCCTTTGCCGCGTACTCCATTCCGATCACGGTTGCGAATAACGGCACGCAAACGCTGGAGTTCGCCGGCACGGTGGGGAGCGTTGACGCATCGACATTCGTTGACGCCGTGACGATCGCCGTGGCGCCTGCCATCGTTCCGCTCGTCAATCCGGGTTTCGAGATCCCGGCGCTGGGCAACGGCGTCCAATACCAGCCGGCGGGCGCGAACGTCGGCTGGACGTTCGGCCCCGGCGCCGGAATCCAGGGCAATGGCAGCGCGTGGCGCGCGACCGTTGCGCCCGAGGGGACCCAGACTGCCTTTCTCCAGAACCTGGGCGCGGTTGCGCAGGTGCTCAACCTGGCGACCGGCAGCTACACGCTGACGTTCAGGGCGGCCCGTCGTCCCTTTGCGATGCCCTCGGGCGCCGTGAACCCGATCCAGGTGAGCGTCGACGGCCAGTCCGAGGGCGCACCTGTCACGCCGACGTCCACCACCTTCGGGACGTACTCGATCACGTTTACGATCGCAAGCACGGGTGCGCACACCATCCGGTTGGCGGGGACGGCGAGCGGCGGCGACAGTACGACGCTCGTCGATGCGGTGGTGGTGAGTCAGTAGGGTGCGCGACCGGCAGCAGCATCAGTAAAGCCGGACCGCCATGTCGATGTGCCAGGACCGGCGAATCTCGATCACGTCGTAGTCGCGGGCCAGGCCCGGCGGAAACACCTGAAAGGGTGTCTGGCTTTGGATGATGCGCCGAATGGCTTCGTCGATGGACGGTACGCCGCTCGATTGAACAAAGGTAACCGACTCCACTGAGCCGTCGCTGCGAACCGCGACCGTCACCAGGGGGTCGGCATGCGGTTGCTTCGCGGGCTCGCTGATCAGGTCGTAGGTCATGTTCAACTGGATCTTCCGGCTCCAGGCTTCCGCGTAACGAATGACCTCGGCGTTAGGGTCGGCGCGACCGAAAAGCCGGTATCGGCGCACGCTGCTTGCCGATGGCAAATGTCGCGTGGACGCAGTCGCTGCGGCACGCTGGTCAGCTTCCGCGTCCAGCTGCCGACCAATTGCCCGAAGAATCGCTTCGCGCCGTTCGGCGGCCGCTTGTGCAGCGTCGATGCGGGTCGCCGCGGCCTTTGCGGCTTCGGCTCGTGCCGCCTCGGCACGAGCGGCGTCATCCCGCACAGCCTCAGCGCGCGCAGCCTCGGCTCGCGCAGCCTCAGCGCGTGCCGCTTCAACCCGAGCGGCCTCTGCGCGTGCCGCTTCAGCCAACGCGGCTCCAAGGCGTGTGGCCTCCTGCCGTGCGGCCAGGATTTGCGCAGTCTCCTGCGCTGCGGTCGCCTGCCGTGCGGCCGCCTTGCGTTCGGACTCGAGTCGAGCGGCCTCAGCGAGCGCGGCAGCCTGTCGCGATGCCTCCTGCGCTTCAGCCGACTTTCTTGACGTTTCCAGACGTTCAGCCTGCACTCTCGCGTTCTGCGCGCGGGCCGCTTCCTGACGCTCGGTCTCCTGTCGCGCTGCCTCCTGTCGCGCCAGCTCCTGCTGTTCCGCCTGCCGTTGCGCTTCCTGTCTGGCAAGTTCGAGCCGGGCCTGTTCAGCGGCGCGCTCGCGTGCTTCGTTGTCGATTCGCGCTCGCGCTGCCTCGTCGGAGTCCTTCGGCGCCGAGGACGCGTCCGACGCGTTGGAAGCAATGGGCGCTTCGGCGATGACGGGTGTGGGTGTCGCGGGCGTGGCAGGCACAGGGAACGTGGGTTCGTCGGCTCGCTCCAAGGCGATCACGGCCGTCGCGGGGATCGACGAAGACGCGGTGGCAACCGGCCGATCGTCGGGCGTAGGGACCGGCGCAGCGGCGGCAACCTCGACGGCGGGCGCCAGGGGTTTCCACGTCACGCTTGGTTTGGTCTCCGGTATCGCTACTTCGGGCGCGGCTTGTGCAGCCGGCGAATCGGCCACGGATGGCGCCGCCGCGGGGGAGGCGACGACCAACTTCTCGACCCGTGCCTGCGGCAACGGATCCGCCGGTGAGGCCACTACCGGTTCCGCGGCGGCGACCTGCGGCGGAACAACCACGACGCGCAGATCGGGACTTTCGATCCGTCGATCCCGC
>JANNNM010000569.1:0-2646 GCA_031398535.1 Betaproteobacteria bacterium
CCAGGGGCTGGGAGCGCACCGGTTTCCGGTTCCTCGTCTATCACTCGCAAGTGGCAGGCACCAATCCGGTGTGTCGTTTCTATCGCGCGCCGGCGTATGGTGACTCGCACTTCTACTCGGCCAGCCCGGCCGAGTGCGCCAACACGGCCGCGCTGCCTCCGGTCGACTGGGTCTACGAGAGTTCCAGCGTGTTCTTCGCGGTGTTGCCCGATACGGTGACCGGCGCGTGCCCGGCCGGCATGATCCCCGTGTATCGCTTCTTCAATGTCGGGACGACCAATCATCGCTACACCGCCGAGCAGGTCCTGCGCAACGAGCTTGCCGTCACGCCCGGCTGGGTGGCCGAAGGCTACGGCAACGGACCCTACTTCCCGGTGATGTGCGCCGTGGCGACGTAACGCGGCGGCGACTCAGAAACGATAGTCGACGCGGGCGTCGTCGCCGCGCGCAATCGTGCTGCCGGCGCCCGCCGTCACGATGGCGTTCATGCCGAACGTGACGCCGCCCAGGCGCTCGTCCATCCGGTATTCGCCCAGCGTGCGCAGCGGCTCGAGGCCGGTGTCCGTCGTGTCCTGGTCGGTGGTCGGTACCACGCAGCGGGTGCAGGGTTTGACGCACGTGAACGTGGCGCCGCCGATCGTGATCGTGTCGAGGTGGTCCTCGGCGTAGGGCGGCAGGCCGTCCAGCACCAGGTTGGGCCGGAAGCGATTCATCGGCAACGCGCGTCCGCCGCGCGCCTGCAGCCGGTCGTTCAGGTCTGCCAGCGACGCGGTGCTGATCACCAGCATCGGGTAGCCATCCGCAAAGTACGTATGCGCGCCACGCGTGCCGACGAAGTCCGCGTTGCAGGCGCGCGGCGTTGCAGGGTCGAAGCGCACGAGGCGCGCCGGTGTCCGAAGCCATGCGGACAGCCACGCCGCCGCAGCGTCGCCGGCATCGATGCCGCGACCGCGATGGCGCCAGACTTCCACGTTGATCGAAGGTCCGGTGACGGTTTGCGCCACGGCAAGCGGTGCAGCGCCCGGCGCCCGCAGCGTGAGGATGCCGGGGCCGGCGGCAACGTCCACGAGCGCCAGCCGGGGCAGCTCGCGCTGCGTGATGAACATGCCGGTGGCGTCAACGATCATCCACTCGCGATCGCCCGCGCCGTGGACGGCAAGCCCGGTCGCCGTTACCTGCGCGGCGTCGGGTGCCAGCCCGCGCGCCCCTTTGATGGGGTAGACATGCAGCGCGGTGACGCGGATGACTATCGCAGTCCCGCCGAGAAATCCGCGAGGGCCTTCATCTGCGCATCGTCGAGGCGCATCGCGATGTCGCGCATGATCTTGCCGTTGACGTCGACGCCGCCCTTGTCGTTGCCGCGTTCGCCGGCCTTGAAGGCCTTCAGTTGCGCATACGTGTAGTCGGCGTGCTGGCCGGACAGACGCGGGAAATTGCTGGGCACGCCCACGCCGTTGGGCAGGTGGCAGGCCGAGCAGGCAGGCAATCCGGTGGCCGCATTGCCGGCGCGATAGAGCGTCTGCCCCGCCTTGGCGAGTGCCGGGTCCTTCGCGGTGAGGAGCTTCGGCTTCTGCTGGGAGTACAGGATGCCGAGGGCCGTCATGTCGGCGGGGGTGAGGGTGGCCACCATGCCCTGCATGATCGCGTTGGCACGCACACCCGACTTGAAGTGCTGCAGTTGCCGGGTGATATAGTCCGCTCCCTGTCCTGCCAGGTTGGGATTGACGGCCACGGCGCTGTTGCCGTCGGCGCCATGGCAGGCGGCGCAGATGCCTTGCGCGATTTCCTTCGCCTTGGCGAGATCCGGTTTCGCGGCACCCTGCGCGGCAGCGTGCGGGGCGCAGAACGCCAATGCCGCGGTCGTCAGGGCTACGAAAAGCGACGTCTTGCGATTCATTCCAGGTGACTCCTCAGTGGCCCCCGATTGCGCGCTGCTGCATGCAACCGCGATGGCCGGGGGGCAATTGACGGAACATCTTGCCGCAGCCGCTTTCCGAGTGGCGCGGTGCCAAGGGCCGTCATGACCAAACGCGCTATTGTAACGGACTCGACGCGACCGGCGAAGGCCGGCGCCCTCGACGACGACCGTGGCCCGCATCCGCTGCGGGGCGCCGAATTCGTGATCGGTGCCGCCGCGCCGGCCCAGTTGCCGGCCGAAGGCGCGCCCGAGATCGCGTTCGCCGGACGCTCCAACGCAGGCAAGTCCAGCGCGATCAATGCGCTGGCGCAGCGCACGCGCCTGGCCTTTGCCAGCCGCACGCCGGGGCGCACGCAGCAGATCAACCTCTTCATGCTCCGTTCCGGCGCGCTCGTGGCCGACCTGCCGGGGTATGGCTACGCCGCCGTCGCGAAGAGCATCAAGCGCGTCTGGCAGGATTTCCTGTGGCATTACACGACCACGCGCTCGACCTTGGTGGCGCTGGTACTGGTCGTTGATTCGCGCCATGGCTTGAAAGAGAGCGACCTCGAGCTGCTGCGCGGATTCGTGCCTTCAGGTCGCCCGGTACTGATCCTGGCCACCAAGGCAGACAAGCTCACGACGACCGGGCAACGGAATTCGAAGCGCGACATCGAGGCGCAGCTGAAGGCCGAGTTTCCGGTGGCGGCAGCACATGTGGCGGTGCAACTCTTCTCGGCCTCGACACG
>JANNNM010000588.1:0-4212 GCA_031398535.1 Betaproteobacteria bacterium
GTTGGCCTCCTCGTCGAAGCGCGCCATCAGCTCGACCACGACGGTCACTTCCTTGCCGCGGCGCGCGGCCTCGATCAGCGCCTCCATCAGCACCGAGTTGACGCCCGTGCGATAGACCGTTTGCTTGATCGCCACCACGTCCGGGTCTTCCGCCGCGCAGCGGATGAATTCGACGACCGGTTCGAATGACTGATACGGATGGTGCAGCAGGATGTCCTGCGCGCGCACCGCCGCCAGGATGTCCGGCGTGTCGCGCAACCGGTCGGGCAGCCCCGCCACGAACGGCGGGTATTTCAGTTCAGCGATATCCACCTGGTCGATCAGCGAGGTCAGCCGCGCGATGTTGACCGGACCATCGCAGCGGTACAGGTCGGCCTGCGCCAGCCCGAACTGCGACAGCAGGAACGCCGCCAGCGGATCGGGACATTCCGCCACCACCTCGAGCCGCACGGCGGAACCGAACTGCCGTTGCGGCAACTCCCCCTGCAATGCCTGCCGCAGGTTCTTGACCTCCTCCTCGTCGATCCACAGGTCGGCGTCGCGCGTGACGCGGAACTGCGAGTAGCTGACCACCTGCCGCCCCGGAAAGAGCTCGTGCAGGTGCGAGTGGATCACCGAGGACAGCATGACGAACGCGTTGTCGTCGCCGGCCACTTCGAGCGGCAGCTTGATGATCCGCTGCAGCACGCGCGGCGCCTTGACGATCGCGATACCCGTGTCGCGGCCGAACGCGTCGGGCCCGGACAGCTCGACGATGAAATTGAGACTCTTGTTGACGACCTGCGGAAACGGATGCGCCGGGTCGAGCCCGATGGGCGTCAACAGCGGGCGCACCTCGCGCGCAAAGAAATGCGCGACCCATTCACGCTCGGCCGGCGTGAACTCGGTGCGCCGGCGCAGGCGCACGCCTTCGCTTTCGAGCGCCGGCAGCACATCCTCGTTCAGCACCCGGTACTGCAGCGCGATCAGCGAGCGGGCCTCCTCGCTGACGCGCGCAAAGAGGTCGCGCGTGTCGAGAGGCGACAATCCGGGCGGGGCGCCCTTCGCGCGCAGCAGTTCCTTCAGGCCCGCAATGCGGATCTCGAAGAACTCGTCCAGGTTGCTGCCGACGATGCACAGGAAGCGCAGCCGTTCGAGCAACGGCACATCGCGGTCACCCGCCAACGCCAGCACCCGCCGGTTGAAATCAAGCAGCGAGAGTTCGCGGTTGATGGGCGCGACGACAGGGGCGTTCAAGGCAGAGGTCACCGGCGCGCCGGCAGCCGCGTCGGCGGCGTACGGCATGATCAGCTTAGCCACGGAATCCATGATTGTAGGGGCCGGCCGTGACGGTTGGGTGACAGCCGCCGGCGCCCGCTTCAGGCCGCCGCCTGGTGCAGCCAGACGCAGCGTCCCTTGGTGTCGCGTTCGAGCGTCTCGAGATAGGCGTCGTGGGCGGCCAATTCAGCCGCCGAAGGGGCCAGCACCGGCAATGGCACGCGTCCCGCCAGCGGCAGGCGCGCGCCCTGGCCCACGTCGCGGCGCGCGGTCGTGGTGCCCATGTCGATGGTCAGCGAATCCTGGCCGCGGGTCATTGCGAGATAGACCTCGGCGAGCAGTTGCGCATCGAGCAGCGCGCCGTGCAGCGTCCGGTGCGCATTGGAGACGCCCATCCGCTCGCACAGGGCGTCGAGGTTATTGCGCTTGCCCGGAAAGGCCTCTCGCGCCAGGGCCAGCGTATCGATCAGCGACTCGTAGACCGCGGCGCACACCGGGTGCTTCGCCCGCGCGAACTCCGCATCGAGGAAGCCGACGTCGAAAGGCGCGTTGTGGATGATCCACTGCGCGCCCTGCGCAAACGCGAGGAACTCGCCCGCCACATCCGCGAACTTCGGCTTGCCGCGCAGATCGTCCCAGGTCTTGCCGTGCACCTGCGTCGCGCCCGTGTCGATCTCGCGCTCCGGATCGCAGTAGACATGCAGGTTGCGCCCGGTGGGCCGCCGGTCGACCAGTTCGATGACGCCGATCTCGATGATGCGATGGCCGAGCTTGGGGTCGAGGCCGGTGGTTTCGGTATCAAGGATCAGTTGCCGCATGCGGTGTGCCTAGCGCCGGTACTTCTGGATGGTGGACTGGATTTCCTCGATCGCATGCTCGATCTCGTCGTCGGTCAGGTCGCGTTGCGAGCCCTTGCGGTCCGTCAGCGTCAGCGTCTGCTCGAGCTGGGTCTGGAATTCGCCGAGTCCCAACGTCTCGGTGATTGTCGTCGACGGCTCGTCGGAGAGTGTCTCCGGTCCCCAGCGCACGACGATGGCGGAGAGGTTGTCGCCGTCCGCACCGCCACGCTTCTCGCCCTCGCGCATCATCTTCGGCGCGGTGGTGAGGATGGGGGTCGACGTGAGCCACGTGGCCACTTCGCGCTGGTCGAACACGCTCCACAGGCCGTCGGTGCACATGAAGATGATGTCGCCGTTGCGCAGCGGCGTGCGCCGCGACAGGTCGATCACCGGGTCGACGAGGCCGCCCAGGCAGCTGAAGATCTTGTTGCGATCCGGATGCGACACCACTTCGTCGGCGCCGATGATGCCCTGGTCCACGAGGTACTGCACCTTCGAGTGGTCCTTCGTGGCGCCGATCAGCCCGCCCTGGCGGAAGAGATAGAGGCGCGAGTCGCCGACGTGGCCCCAGTACGCATGCCCCGCCTGCACGATGCAGCACACGCAGGTGGTGCGCGGCGTTTCCAGCATCGAGAACTGGTTGGCGTAGGAGCCGAGCGCCGCATGCGCGCGCAGCATCGTGTCCTGCAGGAACTTGAGCGGATTCTTGAGGATGGGCTTCGCTTCCTGCTGGAAGCGCTCGATGAAGAGCCGCACGGCGATCTGCGCGGCGATCTCGCCACCGGCGTGCCCACCCATGCCGTCCGCCACCACCAGCAGCAGCGTGTCGCGGCTGAACGTGTAGGCAATGCGATCCTGGTTGACCTTGCGCGAGCCCTTGCGCGATTCCTGGAAGATCGTGAAGCGCATCTTTGATACCGCTCGCCTTATGCGCGCACGTCCGAGAACAGCATTTTCTTCAGATTGCCGAAGAACGTGAGTTTGCGCTTGGTCTGCGGAATCTCGCGGATGGCCTTCTGCAGCGCGAACACGCTTTGCGGGCGCTCGAGCGGGTCGAGCCGCAGGCACCAGTCGATGACCTCGAGGATGTTGTCCGAATACTGGCCGGCCCAGATCTTCTTGGCGGAGACAAGATGGTCTTCCTGCACGCGCGCATCGGCGGCCTGCGGCGCGAAGGCGGCCAGGCAGGCGAACATCGAGGCGCCCACGCCGTAAACGTCGGTCCACGGCCCGAGGCGATCGGGGTCGCGATACTGCTCGGGTGCGGCAAAGCCCGGCGTGTACATCGGCGCCAGCTTGGGCTTGGCACTGGTCAGCGTCTGCCGCGCCGCGCCGAAATCAAGCAGCACCGGCGTGCCGTCGGTGCGCAAATAAATGTTGGCGGGCTTGATGTCCAGGTGCAGAAGCTTGTGCGTGTGCACCTCGCGCAGGCCGTTCAGAAGGTGCATGAACACATGCCGCACCAGGCGCTCCGACATCTGGTCCTGGCGCATCTGGATCTGCTGCTGCAGCGTACGGCCGCGCTCGTAGCGCATCACCATGTACACCGTCTCGTTGGCGCGGAAGAAATTCAGCACGCGCACGACGTTCGGGTGGTTGATCTTGGCCAGCGCCCGGCCTTCCTCGAAGAAGCACTTCATGCCGTAGCGGAACGACGTGAGGTTTTCCGCGGAACTGGCGCGCACGATGTCGCCCTCGGTGCGCAGCACCAGCGAGGACGGCAGGTATTCCTTGATGGCGACCGGCGTGCCGTCGGTGTCGAAGGCGCGGTAGACGATCGAGAACCCGCCACGGCTGATCTGCCGGTCGACCCGTTAGTTCAGGAGCTGGTATCCGCCGACGTGGGCTTGGTTGGTAACGGCCATGGGATGGGGTCCGGGGCAAGTGCCGGCGGTCCGGGTGGACCGCCGAAGCGGGTTCGCAATCAGCAAAGACATGGCAAAACACATGCCAGTCGCGACAATTGCGCCTTGCGCCGACACTGAAATCCTCTTACATTCTCGGCAACCTGGCGTCCAATGTAAAGAAACCACGCGTTGGGGTCGGGATTTCGGGCACAAAGACCTCCCGAAACGGCACAAAATGCTGCTTTTGGCTGCTGCGGGTCCTCCGCGTG
>JANNNM010000680.1:0-3525 GCA_031398535.1 Betaproteobacteria bacterium
CCCGGCGTGTCGGCCGGTGGGGCGGACTTGGCCGCGTCGAAAGGGAGGGATGATGTCCACATGATGGGATGCAGTGGCTTGGTGCGTGTTCCGGGATGATCGTCATTGAATTGTCGCGTGCGACAACCGTTGCGCGCGCTGTCGCGGCAGTGCACACTCGGCGTTCGCGGATTGTAGCCGCACGCACGCGCCGCACCCTCCCACATCGCGCGTGACGCAGTGTGCCACCGCGCCTACGCATGCCTCGTTTTGCCGCCAATTTGTCGTTCCTCTTTCCCGAAGTGCCGTTTCTCGACCGTTTCGGCGAGGCCGCGCACGCGGGCTTTCGTGCCGTCGAGTTCGCCTTCGGCTATGACTTCCAGGTGCGCGAGATCGTCGCGCGCGTGCAGGAGCACAAGCTCGAGGTGGTGCTGATCAACGCGCCGCCCGGCGACTGGGAGGCGGGCGACCGCGGCCTGGGTTCGCTGCCGGGGCGCGAGCACGAATTCAACGCCAGCGTGGTCAACGGCCTGCGCTACGCCAAGGCGCTGAATTGTCCGCGGCTGCACGTCATGGCCGGCGTACTGCCGGCGGAGGCCACCGCGGAGGAACGCGCGCGCCGCTTCCGCACGTTCACGCGCAACCTGCGCCATGCGTGCGAGGAGGCCGCGCCGCAGAACGTCACGATCATGATCGAGCCCATCAACACGCGCGACGTGCCGGGCTACCTGATGAATACCCAGGCCGAGGCCCACGCCATCCGCGAGGAACTGGGCATGGCCAACCTGCGCGTGCAGATGGATCTCTATCACGTGCAGATCATGGAAGGCGACATCGCCACCAAGATCCGCCGCTGGCTGCCGCATGTCGGGCATATCCAGGTGGCCGGCGTGCCGGGCCGCAACGAGCCCGATACCGGCGAGCTCAACTACGACTACCTCTTCCGGCTGCTGGACGAGCTGAAGTACGACGGATGGGTCGGGTGCGAGTACCGGCCGGCGCAGACCACCACCGCCGGATTGGGGTGGCTGTACAAGTTGATCGACCGGAAACGCAGCAGCGCAGCGTAGGCCGCCTCGGAGTAAAGGGGTCAGGGTCAAAACAAAGGGGTCAGGGTCAATTGTTTCATTTGACCCTGACCCCTTTGTTTGATCGACCCTGACCCCTTTGTTCTGGTTGAACTTGATCTTTGATCAAAAATCATCTATGGTGCGGCGGTTGCCATCCTTCGCGCTGCCATGACCGTCCCCACCAAAGACCTCACGATCGTCGCCGTCCACCGTACGCTGGTGTCCGTTCCCTTCGGCAGTCCCATCGTCTGGGGGTCGGGCGTGCGCAATGGCGCGGTGCGCCTGATCGTCGAGATCGAGACGGCCGGCGGCATCCGCGGCTGGGGGGAGTCGATCTGCTTCCTCGACGCGATCCCCGCCGTGCTCGACAAGATCGTGATTCCGCTGGCCATCGGCAAAACGGTGGACCAGGCGGAAAGCCTCTACCGCCATGTGCTGGGCGCCGGCTACTACCACCACAAGCGCGCCGCTGTGATGGCGCTGTGCGCCGTGGAGATGGCGATGTGGGATGCGCTTGGCAAATTCGCCGGGCTGCCGCTGCACCGGCTATGGGGTGGCGCGTATCGCTCGCCGATCGATCTTGCCGCGTACATTTTCATCAACGATCCGGCCAAGGTGGGCGATGTCACGCGCGAGTTCGCGTCACGCGGCTATCGCTCGTTCAAGCTGAAGATCGGCGCGGATGTCAAGTCCGACATCACGCTTACGCGCGCGGTGCGCGACGCCATCGGCCCCGATACGCCGCTGCGCGTGGACGTGAATGGTGCGTGGACGCCGGGTACGGCACGGCGCCAGCTGGAAAAGCTGAAGGAGTTCGATCTCAGTTACGTCGAGCAGCCGCTGGAACACGACGACCTCGCGGGCCATGCGGAATTGCGCCGCGCCCAGCCGATGCCGATCGCGCTGGATGAATCCGCCTATACGCTGAACGACGTCGGGAACATCGTGCGGGCAGGTGCGGCGGATGTGATCCTGGTCGATCCGCATGAAGCTGGCGGCTTGTGGGCGTGCATCAAGGCCGCTGCCGTGGCGGAGTCCGTCGGCCTGCCAGTGACGCTGCACAGTGGCGGCGAACTGGGGCTGTCGCAGGCCGCGTACCTGCATCTGGCCGCGGCCATCCCCAACATGACGTTGTCGATCGACACGGAACTCGATTATCTGTCCGACGACATCACGACGACGCGCTTCGCGCAGCGCGACGGCTGCCTGCCGGTGCCCACAGGCCCGGGACTGGGCGTGGAGGTAGACCGCGCGCAACTTGAACGCTACCGCGTCGACACCATCACCGGTGCGTACCTCGACCCGCGGCGGCCCGGCTGGTTTCCGACCAAGCCGGCGTACTGAACACAATCAATCGCAGGAGGAACGATCATGGGACATCGCAGCATGCGTACGTTGATGATGGTGGCGCTGCTGGCGCTGGGCTTCGGCGCCAGCGCGCAGGACTATCCGACCAAGCCGGTGAAGATCATCGTCCCGTATCCGCCGGGAGGCGCGTCGGACATCACGGCACGGCTGATCGCCGACAAGCTGTCGAAGAAGTGGGGACTGGGCGTCTTTGTCGAGAACAGGGCGGGTGCGAACGGCATCATCGGCACCGAGGCCATCGCCAAGGCGCCGCCCGACGGTTACACGATCGGGCTGATCGCCAGTTCGCACGTCGGCAATCCGTTCTCGTACAAGGTGATTCCGTTCGATACGCTGAACGACCTGCAGCCGGTCACGCAGACCGCCAACGTACAGCTGGGCCTCGTCGTGCATCCGAAGCTCAACGTGAACAATGTGCAGGAGCTCGTGGCGTTGCTGAAGGCCAGTCCGGGCAAGATCGACTTTGCGTCGACCGGGCCGGGCGGCAATCCGCATCTGTTCGCCGAAGTGTTCATGCAGCTGTCCGGCACGCAGATGACGCAGATCCCGTACAAGGGCAGCTCGTCGGCGCATCCCGACTTGCTGTCGGGGCAGGTGCCGGTGATGTTCGATGCGGTGGCTGCCGTGATGCCGCATGTGAAGGCGGGCAAGATCAAGTTGCTGGCGGTGACCGGGGCGAAGCGCGCGACGCTGCTGCCCGACGTGCCGACGCTGGCCGAGGCCGGTGTCAAGGGTTACGGCATGACATCGTGGGGCGGCATCATCGCGCCATCCAAGGTGCCGAAGCCCATCATCCAGAAGATCCATCGCGACATCGTCGAAGTGTTGAAGGAACCCGATGTGCGCGACCGGTTGACGCAACTGGGGGCCGATGTCGTGGCCGGCACGCCGGAGGAATTCGACGCACTGTTGCGCTCGGAAACCGTGCGTTACCAGAAGCTGATCAAGGATGCGGGTATTGTCCCCGAGTGATATCGGCAGTAGCGGGTTGTCGGCCACCACCGCCACGCGCGTGGCCGCCGACCTGCGCCGCCGCATCCTGCACGGGGAGTTGAAACCCGGGCAACGGTTGAAGATCGACGACCTTGCGTCGCTGTGCGCGGTCAGC
>JANNNM010000712.1:0-17367 GCA_031398535.1 Betaproteobacteria bacterium
CGTGTCGAACTCGGGCCCCGGCGCATACCCGACGCCTGACATCACGATGCGGGTCGAGGCCGGCCCGAGTGGTTCGAATTCCACCACGGAAACGACGCGCCCGAAATTCTCCGGGTGCGGAAAATCGGGCGGCGCCTGGACGTTGCGAAACACCAGCAACCGATCGGGCAGCCACGCGATGAACTGGTTCTTGATGTTGCCGCGCTCGCCGCCCTTGGCATCGAGGCGATAGGCGGTTTCGATCACGCCCCCCACGCGCGCGTCGCCCACGGCAAACGGCACCGCCCAACTCTTCCAGCCGTCGGTGGTGGCAAACGCGGCGAACGCGTCCTTCGCGGACGCGGGGACATCGATGCGCAACTGCAACGTGCGATCGCCGTTGGCCTCGACGAACGACGTGTCGGTTATGTCGGGGAAGCCGGGCATCGCTGCGTGCGCGTTCAACATGGCGCAGGCGGCCAGCAGGGACAGCATCCAGCGTGAACATTGCATGCGGTTCATCATCGCGCGCTCCTCGCAGTACCTGTAAACGTTGCCTGCATACCTCAACCCGTGGCCAGATGATCCGCAATCGCCCGCCACAGGGCAAGCTTCTCCGCCAGCGGCCGCGTATAGGCTGGGCTGGTGGACGGCAGCGCCAGCGTCGCGTAGCCCGCCGCCGCCCATGCGGGTGCTGCACGTGCCGCCGTCTTGCCGTTGAAGCACACGAGATCGACGGCAGGCGCGCGGCGCGCCACCTGCACCGGTGTGGCGAACGTGGCGTCGCGGATCGCCGCATCGAGGCTGCCCGGACGCGCGCACGCGACGATCGTGTCCCACAGGCCGACCTGCCGCGCCCGCAATCGCTGCAGTCGCGCCGCATAGGGCATCGCCGCCAGCGGCTCGTCCAGCAATGTGGCCATGATCGGCCAGAAGTGATTGCGTGGATGCGCGTAATACGCACCCGCGGCCAGCGACGCCACGCCGGGAAAGCTGCCGAGCACGAGCACGCGGGTGTTTGGCGCCAGCACGGGCGGCAATCCACGCAGCTGCGAAGCGGGCGCGGTCAGAACGTGCGTGGCCACGCGTTCAGCCGGAACGCGTAGTCGAGGACCACGCCGGCGAAGATCGCGAAGCCCAGCCAGTGGTTGGACAGGAAGGCACGGAAGCACTGTTCGCGCTCGCGCGTGCGGATCAGCGCCAGGTGATAGCCCGCCAGCACCAGCGCGATGCCCAGGCCGCCGAAATAGTTGCCGCCCAGGCGAACCCGCCAGCCCACCCACGCCATGCCGGCCAGGTAGATGGCGTAGCACACGGCGATGGCCAGGATGTCGAAGCGCCCGAAGGTCAGCGCGGAGGTACGCATGCCGAGCTTGATGTCGTCGTCGCGATCCACCATCGCATATTCGGTGTCGTAGGCGATGACCCAGAAGAGGTTGAGACCGAACAGCACCCAGCCCATCCATGGCACGCGATCAAACACCGCCGCGTAGGCCATCGGGATGCCGAAGGAGAATGCCACGCCGAGGAACGCCTGCGGCAGCGCGAAGAACCGCTTGAAGAACGGATAAGCGATGGCGATGGCCAGCGCCGCGAACGACAGCAGGATCGTCGTCTGGTTGGTCGCCACCACGACCAGCAGGAAGCCGGACAGCGCAAACCCGGCGGCGACCACCAGCGCCTCCCACGGCGCAATCACGCGCCGCGCCAGCGGACGTTCCGCCGTGCGCTTCACGTGCGGATCGAAATCCCGGTCGGCCCAGTCGTTGAACGCACAACCCGCGCAGCGCATGACGATCGTGCCCAGCGTGAACACGAGGACCAGCGCGCCGGCCGGCGCGCCCGATGACGCGATCCACAACGCCGTGAGCGTGGGCCACAGCAGCAGCAGGATGCCGATCGGCTTGTCGAGGCGCACCAGCTGCTCGTACGCGTCGAGGCGCTGCTTCCACGTCAGTCGCGGCAGCGCGCCACCGGGCTCCGGTGCCGCGGGCAGGTCCTGGGGCATGTTCACAGCGCCAGCGGAAGCTGCTTCTTCAATTGCTTCGGCACCACGGCCGCCAGCATTACCTGTGGCGTGGGATACGCCAGGCGCACGCGCAGTTCACGCTTCATCCGCACATTGGCGAGGCGCCGCGACTCGCTCATGAAGGACAGCAGGATGGGGGCGATCCGCTGTTCAGCTTCTTCCCACGACACGCGCGGCGGCCGCGGCAGCTGGTGCGCGTCGGCCACCATGTCGAACCAGCCGCCCATCTTCAGTTGGGCATCGTCGGTGACGTTGTAGGCACGATTGGGCAGCCCGTGGAACAGCGCGGCGATGATCGCGCGCGCCAGGTCGTCGGCGTGGATGTGGTTGGTGAAGACGTCGTCGTCGGGTGCCAGCACCGGCGTGCCCTGGCGGATGCGTTCGAGCGGCAGCCGCGTTTGCGCATAGATGCCGGGGGCGCGCACGATGGACAGCGGCACGCCGCGCCGGGCAGCCCAGGCCCGCACGCGATCCTCCGCAGCAACACGCCGGCGGGCACGCGGCGTGGTGGGGCGGCGTGGATGGGTTTCGTCGATCTGCGCGCCGGCGCAGTCACCGTAGACGCCGGACGTGGAAATGTAGACGAAGCGCCGGGGTATAATTTGCGCACGCGACAACGCGGCCAGAAGCTTCTGGGTACGCGGATCGTCGCGACCTTCGGCGGGCGGCGGCGCCAGGTGCACGACGCCCCACGGCGCGGTATTCAGGCGCCGCAACGAGGCCACGTCGTCCAGGTCGGCCACCAGCGGCAGGATGCCGTGCTGGCGCAACCTGGGGCGGTCTTCAGCGCGGCGCGTCAGTCCGATCACGCGCGCCCGACCGCGCACCATGGCAGCGATGCGCAGCGCGACATCACCGCAACCGATCAACAGGATTCTCTGCACGCTTAGCGACCCTGGTTTCGCCTCGTTGCGGCAGCCGCAACGGCGTGAAACGGAATGGCCCGAATGACTTTCGAGATTACCATAAAGCCGAGCGACCATCGCTTCGCGTGCGCCGCGGAAGACACGATCCTGACCGCAGCCATGCAGGCCGATCTGCTGCTCCCCTACGGCTGCCGCAACGGCGCGTGCGGCACGTGCAAGGGCCGCATCCTGTCCGGCGACGTCGACTACGGCCCGCACCAGGCGGCCACGCTCACGCCGGACGAAAAGCGGTCGGGCCTGGCACTCTTCTGCTGCGCGCGGCCACTGACGGACGTGGTGATCGAAGTCCGCGAGGTGCGGCGCGCCGGCGACATCCAGATCAAGCGCCTGCCCTGCCGCGTGGAGTCCATCGACAAGGTGGCGCCGGATGTCGCGATCGTGCGCTTCAAGCTGCCTGCCAACGAAAGGCTGCAGTTCCTCGCCGGGCAGTACATCGACTTCCTGCTGAAGGACGGCAAGCGCCGCAGCTTCTCGCTGGCCACGGCACCCCACGACGACAAGTTGCTCGAGCTGCATGTGCGCCACGTGCCCGGTGGATTCTTCACCGACCAGCTGTTCACGCAATACAAGGGGCGCGAGATCCTGCGCTTCGAGGGTCCGCTGGGCTCGTTCTACCTGCGCGAGGAGTCCGACCGGCCGATCATCTTCGTGGCGGGGGGGACCGGCTTCGCGCCGATCAAGGCGATCATCGAGCACGCGCTGTATAGCAAGATCGAGCGGCCGATGGTGCTTTACTGGGGCGCGCGCGCGTTGCCCGACCTCTACCTGCCCGGCCTGCCCGGGCAATGGCAGACCGCTCATCCCGGTTTCACATTCATCCCGGTGCTGTCGGATCCAGGCGTGGACGACGCGTGGCCGGGACGAACCGGCTTCGTACACGACGCGGTGATGGCCGACTTCCCCGATCTTTCGGGATACGACGTGTACGCGTGCGGTGGTCCCGCGATGATCGAGGCCGCGCGGCGCGACTTCACCCAGCGCTGCGAGTTGCCCGCCGAGCAGTTCTACGCCGACAGCTTCACCTACGCCGCAGCCACCGAAGCGCGCGCCTAGTGGCCCGTGGTGCGCGCCCACGCGGACGAGCGGATACTGCGCGTGATGAGCGAGCCGCGACCAGAACCAGCGTGGTTGCCGCCCACCGGGTGGGCCTGCCTGCTCATTGTCGTCGCGCTCGCGGGCGCGGCGCTGCGCCTCGATCAGTTTGCCGGGCAGGTGCTGCTCGACGACGAATGGCATGCCGTGCACCAGGTGCTGCGCCGCAGTCCTGCCGCGATGTTCGTCGACTTCGGCTTTTCGGACTACAGCATCCCGCTCGGGATGTTCGACTGGACCATCGCGAATACGATCGGCCTGTCCGAGACCGCCATGCGGATGCCGATGCTGCTCTGCGGCCTCGCCACGCTCGTGCTGTTCCCGCTTTACGTCGCGCGGCGGTTCGGGCCGCCGACTGCCGTCCTCTTTGCGACGTTGCTCGCGATCTCACCGCTCCTCGTCCTGTACAGCCGGACGGCTCGCCCCTATGCCATCACCTTGCTGCTTGGCTGGATCGCGCACGCGGCGTTTGCGCGCTACGCAGGCGCGTCCCATGGGCGCCGCGGCGCAGGCATCGCCTACATTGCCACCGCTGCGGCGGCTGCATGGCTGCACCCCATCAGCGCGCCGTTCGTGCTTGCGCCGCTGCTCTACGCCGTCGCAATGCTGTCGGTGACGCCACGCGGGCAGCGCCGTCGTCACGTTACTCGCCTGCTGCAGGTGATGCTGCCCACCGGCATCGTGATGGCAGTGGTGCTGCTGCCACCGCTGCTTGCCAACCCGGCGTCGATGGCGTTGAAGAGCGGTGTGGACATGCTGGATGCGGGGACGCTGGTGGGTGTCTGGTATGCATGGCTGGGGACACCATCGAGCGTGGTCGCGGCGATGTGCATCGCACTTGCCGCATACGGTACCCGTACCGTGTGGCAAAACCTGCCAGAGGCCCGCACCGGAGTGCTGGGCATCGTGCTCACCTTCCTGGCGCTGGTGGCGACGCGCCCGCTATGGAGCTTCATGCCGCTGTCGATTGCGCGCTACCTGCTGCCATTCCTGCCGCTGCTGCTGCTCGCCGTCGCCATCGGCACCATCCGCCTCGCGCACCGGATTGCCACACCACTGTCGCCGCCACGGCGCGCCGCCGCGCTGGCGGTGGCGTTGCTGCCCGTCATCGCGCTAGCATCGCAGTCGCCGTTGCCTGAAATCCTGCGGCGCCCCAGCGCGCAAGCCTTGCACCTCGTCCATCACTTCGACTTCAGGCCGGCTATGAACCCGTATGTCCCGCACCTCGAAGGCATTCCACTCTCGCCCTTCTGGGCCGGACTCGCAGCAAACCCGCAAGGCAGCCTGCGGGTTGCCGCAGCACCGTTCTATTTCGAAAGCTACGACTGGGACGCGCCGCGGTGGGAGCGGACCAGCGGACAGACCGTGCTGCCCGGACTGCTCACCGGCCTGTGTGTCGAGCAGCGCTGGGGCGAGGTGCCGCCCGACCCGCGCTTCCGGTTCGACAACGCCGTGCACCTGGCCGACCGCGCACAGCTGGCGCGACGCGGCATCGACTACGTGGTCTGGCAGAAGCCGTACATGCGCCCGCGCGATGGCCAATTCGTTCCGATCGGCGGGGACACGGCATTTTGCGAACGCGTGATGCTGGCCACCTTCGGTACGCCTGTCTACGAGGATGCGAACCTGATCGCATTCCGGCTTGCAGCACCGGTCGCCGGCGCCGATGCTGCACGGTAAGCGCATCGTTGTCGTGATGCCTGCCTACCACGCAGGTCGTACGCTCCGCGCGACGTGGCGCGACCTGCCGCACGACATCGTCGACGAAGTCATCCTCGTCGACGACTCCAGCAACGACGACACGGTGGCGGTGGCGGAATCGCTCGGCATCACGGTCATCGTGCATCCCCGCAACCTGGGCTATGGCGGCAACCAGAAGACCTGCTACACCGAGGCGCTGGCGCGCAACGCGGATATCGTGGTCATGGTGCACCCCGACTACCAGTACGATCCGCGCATGGTCACCGCGATGGCGGGGATGGTGGCCACCGGCATCTACGACATGGTGATCGGCTCCCGCATACTCGGCGGTGGCGCGCTGGCGGGCGGCATGCCGCTGTGGCGCTACGTGGCCAACCGGATCCTGACAACGTTTCAGAATCTGCTGATCGGCGGGCACCTGTCCGAATACCATTCCGGCTACCGCGCCTATGCGCGGTCGTTGCTGGACGCATTGCCCTGGTCCGGCAACTCCGACGACTTCGTATTCGACAACGAGATCCTTGCCCAGACGATCATCGGCGGCTATCGCGTCGGCGAGGTGTCGGTTCCCACCCGCTACTTCGCCGAGGCAAGCTCGATCAACTTCGTGCGTGCGGTCCGGTACGGTGTCGGTGTCGTCGGCACGACGCTGCTCGCGCTGCTGGCGCGCACGCGCATCTATCGCCATCCCATGTTCAACGCGCGCGCACCGGCCGACCGGCGGCTACGATTCGATTTGTGAGGATGCGGCCGGCTTGCGGGCAAGCGCGAAGAATTCATGGCCGCGACCGGTCATGTGCCGGAAGAATCGGAACTGCAATTGATTGAGCGGGCGCCACAGGATGGCGCTGGCGTCGAGCAGCCGCGAGAACAGCGACAGATCCCACGCATTGACCGTGGCGCTGGCCATGGTGGCGGCAGTTTTGTCTTCGACGCGAACCGGTGCCGCCTTGAGGCGCGTGTAGACGCGCCGCATCGCCCAGTAGACGGGAAAGGTGAAATCCCAGAACACCTGCGGCGAAAGGCCGGCGGCGGCCAGCTTGTGCGTGAGTCCGGCCACGGTGTAGCGGCGGAAATGCCCATAGAACTCGTCATCCCATCGCCACTCGCGCGGATTGCAGGGTACTGCCAGCAATAGCTGCCCACCCGGAAGCAGCAAGCCCGCGACGGTGCCCAGGGCGGCCTGATCGTCCTCGATATGCTCGAGGACATCCCACATGATGATGCAGGCGAAACTACCGCGAACGTCGGCCAGTGCCTGCTTGCGCACGTCAACGTCCGGAAACGAGGCGAGATTGGCCGCGGCATGGGCAATGGCGGCATCCGAGAAGTCGATGGCCGTGCCTGCCCATCCCTTGCTTGCAAGATGCACGGCGACGTCGCCCTTGCCGCAACCGACTTCCAGGAACGGCCCGCGAAGGCCATAGGCGGCAATGAGGCGGTCAAGACACAGCAGCATGTGCTGCTTCAACGGACGGAAATTCGCCATGCGCAGGCCTTGATTGGGCTTGACGGGCTTGGCCAGCGCAAGCGAGCCAGGCGCATGAAACGCTAGCGGGGTCCGGCGCCCAGCGCCGAAAGCGACAGCTTCAGCGCTGCCGCGAGATGGACATTGGCTTCGTCGTGTCGCTCGAGTCGCGCCAGCAGTTCCCCCAGCGCCACCTGCGTGCGCCAGTGCGTATCGAGCGCCAGGCTGGCCTCGTAGTACGTCTGCGCCTTGCCCCACAACGATTCGCGCTCGCACAGCCGGCCCAGCGCGTACAGCAGCGTGGCATCGGTGTTGTGCGCAAGCAGCCAGCGCTCGGCGGTCTCGAGTTGCGCGGTGGGATCGGCGGTGCGGCATTGCGCATACAGCACCGCAAGATCGGCATCCCAGGTCCGGTCCAGCGCGCGCACGACGATCTCCGCCGCCTCGCGGTCGCCGCCCAGCGCCAGGAATGCGGTGGCGCCGGCGCGCGCCACCTTGGGATCGGTGCGGTCGACATCGGGGATGCGGCTCCAGAACGCGCGCAGCCCGGCGGCGTCGTGGCGCTGTTTCGCCAGCGCCTGTGCATAGGCCGATGCGCGCAGCAGGTTGCCCTGCGCCGCGTCGTAGACCTTGCGCTTGACGAGCTGTTCGACGAGCGGCGGCACGTCGGCGTGCCGGCCGGCGGCGGTCAGTGCGCGAAGTTCGAGCTTCAGTGCCGCCGTATGCAACCCGGCCTCGCGCTTCAGCTCGGCCAACCGCGTGATGGCTTCGCCGGGCTGGCCTTGCTCAAGCGCCATCTCGGCTTCGAGCATCAGCCGCGGTACCGCGAGGCTGGCCGTGCCAACATCCGGTCGCGACAGCAGCGCATGCGCATCGTCGAACTGCCGCATGTCCGCCGCCGCGCGCGCGCCGAGCAATGCGGCCAGCCCGGAGGACTGCGGGATGGCCAGCGACTCTTCCGCAAATTGCTTGGCCTTGCCGTAGCGCCCTTCGAGCAGCGCGACCGTGGCGGCATCCTGCTTGCCGCGCGCACGCTCCATGTTGCGCTGCCGCCGGCTGGCGCGCACCTGCGCGGGCAGCGCGGCAATGCGCGAGGCCAGCCGGACCAACAGGTAGGCCACGATGAACGCGACGATGACGATCATCACGAACGCGTTGAGCGACACCTCCACGCGGTACGGCGGCGCGACGAACAGCGCGTAGCCGGTGTTGAGTTTGAAGAGCAGCGCCGCCACGACAGCCAGCACCGCCAGCAGCAGGAAGGCGAACAGGAGACGCATGCGATCAGCGTGCGGCCGGCGCGGCGCGCTCGCGCGTGGCCTTCAATGCACGCGCGGCGGTGATGCTGGCCGCAAGGTCGGGCAGTTCCGTGGGCATTGGCGTGGCGGCCAGCTGCGTCAGGCTGGCCACCAGCGACTGCACGGTCTTCGTGCGCGTGTCGAAGTATTGCTTGGTCCATGCGTTGGCAGCGGTGACATCCGACTTGAAGCCGGTGTCGTCGTGCGACAGCAGCGAGATGCGCGCGGAGAGAAGCCGCAGCCGCAGGTTCTCGCGCAGGAAATACGTCTGCGCCGGCGGCACCAGCGGTGCGGCGGGGCGATCGGCCACCTCGATGCGCACCAGCGACTTCAACTCCGTCCACGCGTCGCGCAACGAACGCAGCCATGCCGACTCATCCGCCGGCGGCGTGGGCGGCGCAGGCGCGGGCAGCCGCTCGTCGCGCGCCAGCGGCAGCGTGTCGATGGCGGCGATGGCCTGGTCGATCTTGACCCCCATGCCGGCCACGTCGACGTAGGGCAGCGACTTCAGCTTGTCGATGTCGCGCGCCAGCGCGCGGCGCAAGGCCACCCACTGCGGACGATCGGTGCGGGCCAGCTTGGCGTCGGCCAATTGCAACGCGGCCAGCGCGGCCTGCACGTTGCCGGCGATGGAAAGTTGCTGGCTGGCCAGCAACAGTACCTGCTCGATCTCGTTCAGGGCCACTTCGTCGCGCGAGGGTGCCAACTCCCGGTACAGCGCCTCCAGCGACGCCTGTTGCGTCTGCGATTCGGACAGCCGCGTCTCGAGCAGCGCCACCTTGGCCTGGGCCTCGCGCAGCTCGTTGGCAATGGCGGAGTCGCGGACCCGGGACTGGGCGATGGCCGCATCGGCATCCGTGAGGCGCTTGGCCACCTCGGTACGCAGCGTGGCATCCGTGTGCCGGTTGTCCCACCAGCCGAGCGCCGCGAGGGCGATGGCGGCCACGGCCAGCACGACGACAAAGCCGCGGCTGGCCGGCTTGGCCATCGGGGTGACGGGAGGTGGCGTGGGTCCGGCAGTCTCGCGGGGAGCGCCGGCCGACGCAGACTCGGTGGGTTCCATGGCCGGCAGCGTGCGACGAGATCGGACCCCATTCTAGCAGTCGGGCGGCGCGCGACTCGCGCGGGATGCTGGCCGGGGCCGGGCGCCGTCGCATACAATTGCGCCTCTGCGCGGGGCCCTTTGGCCCGCATGTCCCACCCATCCCGCCCGGCCCATCCCGTGAATGGTTTGACGATTCTCCTGATGCTCGCGCTTGCGATCGGCGTGTTCATCGCCTATCGCGCGGGCTTCATGCGCGGACGCCGCGAAGCCCAGTCCCTGGCACCGCTGCGTCCTGCCGCCGTGGCGCCTACCGCCGCCGCTGAAGTTGACGTGCCCACGCCCCCGGCACCGGTCGCATCGGCTGCGGTCGCGGACGATGGTGTCGCCGCGGAACGCGCTCGGCTCGTGCGCAGCCTCGAACACGAGAACGCGCAATTGCGGCGCGCGTCGCGCGGCATCGCTGCCAAGGTGGTGCAGCTCGAAACCTTCGCGGAAGACCGCCGACGCCTGCTGGCCGAACTTGCCGCTGCGCGCACGGACACGGCGCGCTATCGCAGCATCGTCGTCGACCTCGAGAACAACGCGCCGTCGCTGCTGCTCGAGACATCCAGCATGCCCGACGACCTGAAGCTCATCGTCGGCATCGGCCCTGTGCTGGAACGGATGCTGCACCAGCTCGGCATCTCCACGTACAAGCAGATCGCGCAATGGAGCGAGCGCGACATCGACACCTTCGACGCGAAGCTGCCGGAATTTCCGGGGCGCATCCGCCGCGACACGTGGGTGGTCCAGGCGCGCGCACTGCATCAATCCAAGTTCGGTGAAACGCTGCCGCTGCGCGAGCGCGGATGAGCCCCCCTTCTGTCGGGCGCCATCCGTTGGCGCACGCGTTCCTGCCGATCGCCATCCTCACCCTGGTGTGGGGCTGCAACTGGCCGGTGCTGAAGATGGGCGTCACGGAGATCTCGCCGCTGACGTTCCGCGCGCTGACGCTTCCGTTCGCCGCCATCGGCATGCTGCTGGTGGCGCGTGCCAGCGGCGACGTGGTCAGCATCCCGCGCGCGTGGTGGGGCCGGGTGGCCATCCTTGCGTTCTTCAACATTGCCGGCTGGAACGGCTTTGTGCTGTTCGGCGTGCAGCAGTTGCCGGCCGGCCGCAGCGCCATCCTCGCGTACACGATGCCGATCTGGGCGACGCTGATCTCGATCGCGGTGCTGCACGAGCCGCTCAACCGGCGCAAGATCGTCGGCCTGCTGCTGGGCATGGCGGGGATGGCCGTGCTGCTGGGCGACGACCTGCGGCACCTGCGCGATCTCTCCACCGGCGCGCTGATGATCCTGTGCGCGGCCATCCTGTGGGCGTTCGGTACCGTGCTGCTGCGCAAGTGGAAGCCGCCGGTGGCGCCGAACACGCTGTCCGGCTGGATGATGCTGGCAGGCTGGCTGCCGCTCTTCATCCTCGCGCCGTTCTTCGACACGCATACGCCGTCGTACCTGCTGGATCTCTCCAGCTTTGCGTGGTTTGCGATCCTCTACAACATCTTCCTGGCCGGCATGCTGGCGCACTGGGCGTGGTTCAAGCTGGCGCGCACGCTGCCGGTGGCGGTGTCGTCGATGTCGTCGTTGCCGGTGCCCGTCGTGGGTGTGATCGCCGGGATGCTGGTGCTGGGCGAGCGGCCGGGCCTGAGCGAGTTCCTGGCGCTGGGCCTCGTGCTGCTGTCGCTGGTGGCGGTGCTGCTGCCACCTTCCGCGAAGAAGGTGGAGCCGCCGCCGGCGACAGCCTCGGAACCGTCGCCCTGATCAGCTGCGCAGTTCCGGAATCAGCGTCAGGACCTTGCCTGTCCTGAACCACGCATCCAGGTTGTCCTTGCAGAGGTCGCCCATCGCCTTGCGCGTCTCGTGCGTGGCGCTGCCCACGTGCGGCAACAGCACGACGTTGTCCATCGTCATCAGACCGGCGGGGATGTTCGGCTCATCGGCAAACACATCGAGGCCGGCCGCCTTGATCGTGCCGGATTGCAGCGCCGCGACCAGTGCCACTTCGTCGATGATCGAGCCGCGCGCGATGTTGATCAGCGTGCCGTTCTTGCCCAGCGCCGCCATCACTTCCGCGTTCACGACATTCTTCGTCGCCTCGCCACCCGGACACGCCACGACGAGGAAATCGACTTCCGCCGCCAGGGCCTTCAGCGTGGGCAGGTAACGGTACGGCACGTCCTGCGGCTTGCGTCCGGTGTAGGCGACATCCATGCCCAGCGACTGCACGCGCGTTGCAATGGCCTTGCCGATGCGGCCGAGGCCCAGGATGCCGACGCGCTTGCCCGCCAGCTTGGTCGTCAATTCCGGGCCACGCTTCAGCCATTCGCCGGCATGCACGAAGCGATTGAGGCGCACGAAACCGCGCCCCGTCATCATGATCAGCGCCACGGCCACGTCGGCGACGTCGTCCGTCAGCACGTCGGGCGTGTTGGTGACCTTGATGCCGCGCTGGCGGCAGTAGTCGACCGGCACGCCGTCGTAGCCCACGCCGAACACCGAGATCAACTCGAGCCTGGGGAGGGCATCCAGCAGCGATACGGGCGTGACGGTGCCGCCACCCTGCACGAGGCCGCGGATGCTGCCGCCCGCGGACGCCAGCATGCCTGCCTTGTCGCTGGCCGCGTTGTAGTCGTGGCAGCGGTAGTCGGTCTTCAGCGGGTCGTAGAGGAACGGCGGCAGCGGTGCAGTGATGAGGATGTCGTGATCGGCCATGGCTTTCAGTATCGTTGTCGTGGGTGGGCGGAGAACCATTCTAGCAATCCCGCGACGAGCCCGGCATCGGAGCCGCCGGTGGCGATCGCGGTAAAGCCTTGAGTGCGCGCGTGCTCGACGATGCGCGGATGCGGCGCGAAGGCCGGCAATGCCTGCAACGCGCGCAAGGCATCCGCGCCAAGCAGCGTGCACAGATTGTCGAGGCCTTCGCTGGAGGTGAGCGTCAACGCATCGGCGCGGCCGGCGGCCAGCACCTCGGCCAATCCTTCGCCGCCGGTCTGCGGCACGGCGCGCCGGTAGCAATCGACGTAAGTGACGTCGGCGCCGCGCGCGCGCAACGTATCGCCCAGAAGCTGGCGCCCGCCTTCGCCGCGAAAGATCAGCACGCGCTTGCCGGTCACCTCGTTCAATTCGGGCAGCGCGAGCAGGCCCTCGCTGTCGAAGCTGGTGGCGGGAATGACGGGGGCTGCGATACCCACGGCCACCAGTGCCGCCGCGGTGCCCGGGCCTGGCGCGAACGCTCGCAGCCGCGCGGGCCAGCGGCGCGGATCGGGCACGCCATACTCCACCGCATTGGCGGACACGAAGATCGCCATCTCGTAGTGGCCGAGCGACGCGTGAACGCGCTCGAGTGCCGCGGCGTCCGCCGGCGGCAGGATGATGATGGCGGGCACGATGATCGGCGTTGCGCCCAATGCCGCGAGAATCTGCGCGAGGCCGGCCGCCTGTCGCGCCGGCCGCGTGATGATCACGCCGATATGCTGCAACGGACCAGCCGCCGCCGCCGGCGGCGTCAGCGGATGGACACTCATGCCGCGATCAACCGCGCGCCGCCCCGTTCGAGGAATTCGTCCGCCAGTTCGAGGCCCAGCCGTTCGGCATCCGCCGGGCCCACCGCAGGTCCGGAAACTTCGCCGCGCATCACATCGTCGCCCGACTGGCTGGCCAGCAATCCACGCAGCCATAACGTGCCCTCGGTCCACTCGGCATAGCCCGCCAGCGGCGTGTGGCAGCTGCCGCCCAATGCGCGCGAGAACGCGCGCTCCGCCAGTGTTGCCATCGTCGTGGCCGGGTCCGCCAGCGCGCTCAGCACCGGCAACAGATCGGTCCGGTCGCTGCGGCATTCGAGCGCCAACGCGCCCTGCCCGGGTGCCGGCAAGCTCTGGTCCGGCTCCAGCAACGACGTGATGCGCGTCGCGAAACCCAGCCGTTTCAGGCCCGCCGCGGCGAGGATGATCGCGTCGTAGTGGCCTTCGTCCAGTTTGCGCAATCGCGTGTTCACATTGCCGCGCAGCGGCTCGATCACGATGCCGGGAAACCGCTCGCGCAACTGCGCCTCACGCCGCAGGCTGGACGTGCCCACGACGGCGCCCGCCGGCAGCGACGCCACGTTCGCGTACTTGTTGGATACGAATGCATCGCGCGGATCCTCGCGCGCCGTGATGCCCGCCAGCGCAAAGCCCGGCGGCATTTCCATCGGCACATCCTTCAGCGAATGCACGGCGAAGTCGGCGCGACCCTCGCTCATCGCCACTTCGAGTTCCTTGATGAAGAGCCCCTTGCCGCCAATGGCCATCAACGGCTGGTCGAGGATCTGGTCACCCTTGGTGGTCATCCCCAGCAGCACGACGCGCGTCTTCGGATAGAGCGAAGCCAGGCGCGCCTTGATGTGCTCCGCCTGCCACAGCGCCAGCGCGGACTCGCGCGTGGCGATCGTCAACAGTCGGGGTGCAATCATGCGGCGGTCGCATCCATCTGCATCATGCCGAAGAGATTGCCTTCGGTATCCGACGCGTACGCCAGCCAGCCCATCGTTGGTATGGGCATCTTCGGCACCGTGACCACACCGCCGGCGGCCGGGAGCTTCGCCAGCATCGCGTCGAGATTGTTGACGCCCACCGTGCAGACGAAGGCATTGACCGCCGCCATGGCCGCGGGGCCGCCGCCACGGCGTGGCAATAGGCCGCCATTGATGCCCGGTTCCACGTCGTCGCCGGTGGTGATCAGCCAATACGGCTCCTTGCCCCATTGCGCGAACGTCCAGCCGAACATCTGCGTGTAGAACTTCATCGCGCGATCCGTGTTTTCGGCGTGAATCTCGAAGTGGATGGGTCTTGGCATGTTCCGGCTCCCCGTTGCGGTTGGAAGGGCGTTTATCATAGCGCTCTCCCCCAACAGGCAGAAACGACAATGCGCATCGTGATCACCGGTGGCGCCGGCTTCCTTGGAACCCGGCTGGCCAAGAAGCTCCTCGAACGCGGCAGGCTGACCGACGCCAAGGGGCAGGTCCGCGAAATTTCGCAGCTGACGCTATTGGACGTGGTGGCCCCCGCCGCGTATGCGGACGCCCGCGTCAAGGCCGTCACCGGCGACCTGGCCGATCCCGCCGTGATCGCCCGCGCCGTCACGCCCGACACCGACAGCGTGTTCCACCTGGCCGCCGTCGTCAGCGGCCAGGCCGAGGCCGACTTCGACATCGGCATGCGCGTGAACCTCGACGCGACGCGCGCATTGCTCGAGCGCTGCCGCACGCTCGCCGCCCCGCCCAAGTTCGTGTTCACCAGTTCCCTGGCGGTGTTCGGCGGGCCGCTGCCCGACCCGGTGCCGGACAACGCGCCCGTCACGCCGCAGGCGTCCTACGGCGCGCAGAAGGCGATGGGCGAGTTCATGGTCTACGACATGTCGCGCAAGGGCTTCATCGACGGCCGCAGCCTGCGCCTGCCCACCGTCACCGTGCGCCCCGGCAAGCCCAACAAGGCCGCGTCGTCCTTCGCCAGCGGGATCATCCGCGAACCGCTGTCAGGTGTGGATGCCGTGTGTCCGGTGGCGCCGACGACGCGCATGTGGGTGCAATCCCCGCGCGCCGTCGTCGACAACCTGGTCATCGGCCACGAGGCGCCGGCCAGTGCGTTCAAGTTCACGCGGTCGATCAACGTGCCGGGGCTATGCGTCGGTGTTGGCGCGATGGTCGACGCTTTGCGTGCCGTGGCCGGCGATGCCGTGGCCGATCGCGTGCACTGGCAGCTCGATCCGGCGATCGACCGCATTGTTTCGACCTGGGCAGCCAACTTCGCGCCGGTGCTGGGCCCATCGCTAGGTATGAAGGCCGACGCCGATTTCGCCGGCATCATCCGCGCGTACATGGCCGACGACATGCCGGCTGCCTGACGACGCCACCCAAACAAAGGGGTCAGGGTCAGTCGACGTCGGCCAGCGCAGGCTCCACTTCCAGCAACGCCTCCAGCAGCAGCGCGGAGGTGGCATCGCGCAGGCGTGTGGCATCGGACAGGATCTGCCGGAAGCGCCGGCCGCCCGGCATGCCGTGGTACAGGCCGAGCATGTGCCGCGCGATCGAACGCAACGGGACACTGCGCGCGCGTTGCGCGTCGACGTAGGGCACCATCGCGCGCAGCACCTGTTCGCGCGTGGGCGGCGATGTCTCCACGCCGAACAACCGCCAGTCGACCAGTGCCAGCACCATTGGATCGTGGTACGCCGTGCGGCCAAGCATCACGCCATCGACCGCATTCAACTCGGATTCAATCGTTGTCCAGTCGGTGATGCCGCCGTTCAGCACGATCGTCAGCGCAGGAAAGTCGCGCTTCAACCGATGCACGACGTCGTAGCGCAGCCGTGGCACCTCGCGGTTTTCCTTCGGCGACAACCCCTTCAGCACGGCATTGCGCGCGTGGGCGATGAATACGTCGCAACCTGCCGCCGCCACCGTGCCCACGAAGTCGCGGACGAATCCGTAGTCCTCGCTGGCATCGAGGCCGATCCGATGCTTGACGGTGACCGGCACGCTCACCACGTCGCGCATGGCCTTCACGCAGTCGGCTACCAGTGCTGGCTCGGCCATGAGGCACGCGCCGAAGCTGCCGCTCTGCACGCGCTCCGACGGGCAACCGCAGTTGAGGTTGATCTCGTCGTAACCCCAGGTCTGGCCCAGCTTCGCGGCATGCGCGAGTTGTTGCGTATCGCTGCCGCCCAGTTGTAGCGCGACGGGGTGCTCTGCCGGATCGAAGTCGAGGTGGCGCGGCACGTCGCCATGGCTCAGCGCCGGCGCGGTCACCATCTCCGTGTAGAGACGCGCGTGCCGCGAGATCTGGCGCAGGAAGAACCGGCAGTGCCGGTCGGTCCAGTCCATCATCGGGGCAACGCAGAAACGATGTGAAAGGCGTTTCATCAACTGACTTCAAATGCGCAACACTTACGTATGGGTCGAAGCATTCCTTCAGCGTTCATCTCGGCCCAAGGCTCAAGGAACAGTCGGGTCAGACCACCCGTTTCAACGGCGGCGCCGTCCATTTGCCTTCCGTCGCCGCAGATTTCGGCCAATACAGCCGCATGATGATCGAGAACGGCCCCTTTGGTGCCGGGAGCCAGTTGGCTTCTTTGTCCTTGCCGGGAGATTCGTTCTGGACATTCAGCGTCACGCCGCCGTCAGCATCTCGCTTGAGCTGCGGCAGCATGGGTGAATTGATCAGATAGCGGTTGATGGGATTGGCCACGAGCAGACTTTGCGGCTCGTCATACATCGTTGCCGACCAGAACGCATTGACGGGTGGCAACTGGCCCGGCGCAAAGCGCAAGGTGTAACGGTTGGCGCCGTCCAGCTTCTGCTTCGTCGCATCCACGTAGTAAGCCGGATACATCGCTTCCTGTTTGGAGTTGCCGTAGATTCCCAGAACCGCAGCCGCCATGCGATAGAGATAATTGTTCTTCAGGTATTGCCGCGTGCCGAATACGTCGCCCGCGACCACCTTCCCCTCCTCAAATTGTTTCTTCAGTCCGGCGAATTCAATCCACGCGTCGGCCATGCCCTGCTCGATGGCCGCCTTCATCTCCGGCGAGAGCTTGCTGGCGTCAAACGTCTTGCCCCCACCAACGCCGATCTTGGCAAAGCGAGCCATGAGTGCTTTCTCCGACGGCACTGTGGGGGCGAATTGCAGCACGAAGTTCAGAATGCTGAAGAACTGCGGCGAGGTCCGCTCCTCTTCCGCCGTCAGCGGCTTGATGAATTCAATGGCCGGTGCGGACCTGGGAGCGGGCTGGCCCAGAAATTCGGAAAGCGTCTGT
>JANNNM010000801.1:0-2562 GCA_031398535.1 Betaproteobacteria bacterium
GGTCATGTTGCCATCGGGCCTGTCGAGATCGTGCCCCATGCCGAGTGACGCGCAATGCGCCACCACCACGCGTACACCGGCATCAAGTGGCCGCCGCAATTTCAGCGGATTGCCAAGCGCATCGGAGAAGCCCGTGACGGCGCGTTCGTCACCCGCATGGGTGATGAGCGGCAGGCGCAGCGCGGCCATCCTGGCATAGAAGCGATCGCATTTCGGCGACGACGGGTCCATGCCCTGGGCGGTGGGCAGCCACTTGACGGCGCACGCGCCAAGCGCGGCCACCTTGTTCAGGCGGTCAAGTGCGGCCGGATCATAGGGATGGATCGAAGCCGCCCACGCCAGGCGCTGCGGGTGTCGCGTTGCCAGCGCCGCCACCCAGGCGTCCGGCACGTAGAACGTCGACTGCTCCTGCATGACCGTGCCTGCTTCGTCGCGCGCCCAGTCGAAGGCCAGCAGGATTGCATGAAAGCCTGGCGGCATCGCGTCGCATTGCGCCAGCAGGCGCGCCGTCATGCTTGCATCCACGCGCCCCGGCTGATCGTCGACGCAGCCTGCATTGATGTACATCTTGCGCTGGACATACTGCTGCGCGCGCCAGATCTTCTCCATGCGCGGGTTGAACCATGCGCCGCTGCCCGAATCGCCGTTGCCGAAGACATGGACATGACTGTCCCAGACATCGTTCGGGTCGATGCCGCGCCATGCCGCGGTCAGCAACGGCTGCTGCAGCAATGCGGTCGGCAGCGCCGGCGCGCAGGAATTGAATACGCCCTGCCGGAACGACATGTCGCAGCCCGCCAGCGCGGCGCCAGCCGCGCCCGCACCGGCGCCCAGCAGGAAACGGCGGCGATTCACGGGGTACGGCCTTCCAGATCGGCCAGGTAGTCCAGCACGGAAGTCAGTGCGGCGCGCACGGCCGGCGGGTCGGTGCGGTACCAGACCTCCTTGCCGATCTTCTCGGCGCGCAGCACGCCTGCTTCGCGCAGGACCTTGAGATGGTGGGCGACTGCGGAGCGCGACAGCGTGGACGCGGCGACAATCTGCGCGATGGTGAGGCGCTCGCCGGGATCGAACATCAGCACGATGCGCTGGCGGTGTTCCTCGCCCAGCGCCTCGAACAGGTCGGCCGTGCGCCGCCACGCACGCGGGATGGAACGGGCATAGCTCGGTCGCATCGGTGTCACCTCACACGAAACTACATAACTAATTTTATAGTTATGTACCGGGAGGCCGTCAAGGGGCGGCGCACCGGCAGCCGACGAACGGCGGCGCGACCCTCCTGCGCGTCAATGGATTGCCGCCAATCGTACCGGCGTTTGCTACCATGCGTGGTCACCGGGCCATCTCCTTCCATGCAGACCTATCTCGACTTCATGCGCCACGTGCGTGAGCACGGGCACCCCAAGGATGATCGCACCGGCACCGGTACGCTGTCCGTGTTCGGCTACCAGATGCGCTTCGACCTGGCCCGCGGGTTTCCGCTGCTGACCACCAAGCGCGTGCACACGAAGTCGATCGTGCACGAACTGCTGTGGTTCCTGCAGGGCGACACCAACATCGCCTACCTCAAGGCCAACGGCGTGCGCATCTGGGACGAGTGGGCCGACGCCAATGGCGACCTCGGCCCCGTGTACGGCGCGCAATGGCGCTCGTGGCCCACGCCGGATGGCACGCGCATCGACCAACTGGCGGCCCTGGTGGCCGAGATCAGGCGTAACCCGGATTCGCGGCGACTGATCGTGTCGGCGTGGAACGTGGGCGAGATCCCGCGGATGAAGCTGCCGCCCTGCCATGCGTTCTTCCAGTTCTACGTGGCCGACGGGCGCCTGTCGTGCCAGCTCTACCAGCGCAGCGCCGACATCTTCCTGGGCGTCCCCTTCAACATCGCTTCCTATGCGCTGCTGACCCACATGGTGGCGCAGCAATGCGACCTGGCCGCGGGGGACTTCATCTGGGTGGGCGGGGATTGCCACCTCTACCTCAATCATCTCGAGCAGGTCGACACGCAGCTCGCACGCGCGCCCTTCCCGCTGCCGCGCCTCGTGCTGAAACGCCGGCCTCCCACGCTCTTCGATTACACCTACGACGACATCGAATTCGCCGACTATCATTACCATCCGGCACTAGCCGCGCCGGTGGCGGTTTAACCGGGGCCCCTTCATCACGCAGGAAGGCACGCATCGAATGCACCAGCCGGCGAAGATCCTCGTGGTGGACGACATCCCCGCCAACGTGAAGCTGCTGTATGACCTGCTCACGCTGAAGGGGTATGCGGTCACCGTCGCCACCAACGGCGAAGAGGCGCTGCAACAGGTGGCGGCGGACCGGCCCGACCTGATCCTGCTCGACGTGATGATGCCCGGGATCAACGGCTACGAAGTCTGCCGCCGGCTGCGCGCCGACCCCGCCACTGCGCTGCTGCCGATCGTGCTGTGCACGTCGCTCGACCCGCAGCAGGAACGCATCAACGGCATCGAGGCCGGCGCCGACGATTTCCTTGGCAAGCCCGTCAACCAGCCGGAGCTCTTCGCGCGCGTGCGCTCGCTGCTGCGCATCAGCGCG
>JANNNM010000824.1:0-3971 GCA_031398535.1 Betaproteobacteria bacterium
CGCGAAAGCGCGGGTCGTCGGCGCGGACGAAATTCAGTTCCGCCAGCAGCAGCAGGCTGGCGTCGAGGTCCTTGCCGTCGACATGGGACACGAAATGCCCGAGCGGCGCGCTCCAGCAGTGTTCGTCGATGTACGCATGGATGCGTGCCGCATTGCCGCCCCACACCGCCGCACGCTCATCGAGCTTCAGGTGCACGGCGATGCGCGCCAGGCGGTCGCAGGCGGCCCAGCACATCACGCTCGAGAACGTGTGCACGCGCTCGCGGCCCCGCAGCTCCCACAGCCCCGCGTCGGGCTGGTCGTGATTGGCGACCGCCAGCGCACCGAGCGCTTCGAGGCGTTCGAACAGCGCGGCATCGCCACGATGGGCAAGCCGCTCGTCGAAGAAGATCTGCGTGGCGGCGAGAATGGCCGAGCCGTAGACATCGTGCTGGACCTGGCGCCACGCATCGTTGCCGGCACGCACCGGTCCCATGCCGCGGTAACCGGGAAGCGCGGTTTCCGCACGTTCCAGAAGTTGCGCGCTGCCGTTGATCCGGTAGACGGGCTGCACCGGGCCGTCGCTGGCGCTGGCCGCAACACCCGCCATGTAGCCCAGGTAGTGTTCCATCGTCGCCGTCGCGCCGAGGCGATTCAACGCATTCACCACAAAGTAGCCGTCACGCAGCCAGCAGAAGCGATAGTCCCAGTTGCGGCCCGAATCGGGCGACTCGGGAATCGACGTGGTGACGGCTGCGATGATCGCGCCCGTATCGTCCACCGCATTCATCTTGAGCGTGATCGCGGCGCGGATCACCGGCTCCTGCCATTCGAAGGGGATCGCGAGGCCCCGCACCCATTCGTGCCAGTGGGTGTTGGTGCGCTCGATCAGCGCGCGGCCGAAGTCGCGGATGTCCTCGGTGATCGCTTCGTCGGCACCGAGATGCAGCGTGATCGCGTCGTCGACGAACATCGGGCGCTCGTCAAGGATGGCCGTCAGCGACGCGTCGGTGGTGAGCCGCAGCGCCAGGTCCGGCGCGGCGAAGCGGATATGGTTGCTGCCCGAAGTGATCGCGGGCTTTGCCGCGCCGTAGCTGCACGCTGGCCGCAACCGGACGACCACGCGCGGGCGGCCCGCTACGCGCACGATGCGCCGCACCAGCGTCATCGGCTGGTACAGCCGGTCGTACTGCCGGAACCGCGGGATGCAGTCGGTGACCTCGATCGCGCCGCCGGCGCGATCGGTCATCCGCGTGACGAGCACCGCCGAGTTGCGCGCATAGGCCTGCTCGCTGGACACCATGTCGATCAGCTCGATCGACCACAGCCCGCGTCCAAGGTCCGGCGGCGCCGTGTCGAGCAGCGCGCAGAACATCGGGTCGCCGTCGAGACCGGGGAAGCAACCCCACACCACGCTCGCCTGCGCATCGATCAGCGCCGCGATGCGGCCGTTGCCGACCAGCGCGAGGTTCAGGTCGCGCAGCGGCGTGCGCGGCGGATGCAAGGTCGTGACGTTGTTCATCGGCGCATCTCGACCTGAGTGATGGCAAGCGAGGCCGCGACCACGGGGGCCTGCAGCCAGCGATGGACGGCGCGCGGATCGGAGAGCCGGTACTGTGCGGCGGTACGCCCCGGGCCCACCTTCACCGACCATCCACCAAGGCGCTCAACGGCGTCGAAGCCGTGCTCGTCGGTACGGTCATCGCCGACGAACACCGGCATGCGCCCCGCAAACGGATGTTCGGCCATGAAGTCCTCGATGGCGGTGCCCTTGTCGCGGCCTTCGGGCCGCACTTCGAGCAGCATGCGCCCCGGTTGGAGTTGATAGCCGTCCCCGGAGTCGAGCGACCGGCGCAGGGTCTGGTGCACGTGGGAGGCAAGGTGCGGCGTGGCGCGGTAGTGGAGCGCGATCGAGGCGCCCTTGTCCTCCAGCAGCAACTCGGGGTGGCGTTGCGCCAGTTCCGCCAGCAACTTGCGCAGCTTGGACTGCGTCGCTTTCACCGGCGTATGCATGTAGATCGTGCCGTCGGCATCGCGCCGTTCGCAGCCGTGCTGGCCAGCCATCGGCAACACGAGCCCGGGAAAGAGCGCATCGGCGCTGGTGATGGCGCGTCCGGTGACCACGGCCAATGCGCCATCCAGCTCGCGCCGCAGTGCCGGCAGCAACGCGAAGATGGCGGGGTCGATGCGCACCGCGTCCGGTGTCTTCGCCAGTTCGGCCAGCGTGCCGTCGATGTCGAGGAACAGCGCGCAATTCCGCCCCAGCGGCGGCGGCGGCGGCCGGACGAAGCGCGGCGGGCGGGGATGCAGGGCGGGTGCGCTCATCCGGGGTCAGTGCACCTGGGCGTCGATACGGTCGCGAAAGCGCCTGCGCTCGCGCATGGCCGCGGCATCGAGCAGCATCCGGCCGGCCCAGCGGTAGACGTTGAATTCGCGGACGATGTTGCGCATCAGGCGCATCCTGATGCGCTGCTCCTCATCGGGCATCGACAGCGCGATGTGCAGCGCCTCCGCGCACTCCTCCGCGTCGTACGGATTGACGATCAAGGCCTCGGGCAGCTCGCGCGAGGCGCCGGCGAACTGCGACAACACCAGCACGCCGCGCTCGTCGTCGCGCGCGGCAACGAATTCCTTGGCCACCAGGTTCATGCCATCGTGCAGGCTGCTGACGAAGCACAGGTCGCCCGCGCGGTGGTGCTCGTAGACCGACTCCTGCTCGTGGTGTTCGTTGAGCAGCATGATCGGTGGATGCGAGCTGCCGGTGTATCGCGCATTGATCTCGGCGGCAAGCTTGCGCACCTTGTCCGCGTAGTCGCGATACTCGTCGATCGTGCCCCGCGTGGGTGCGGCAATCTGCACGAACGTGAACCGGCCGATCCATTCCGGGTGCCGCTCCATCAGCCGGGCCACCGCGTTGAATCGTTCGAGGATGCCCTTCGTATAGTCGAGCCGGTCGATGCCGATGCCAAGCCGGTGGGGCCGCGGCAACCCCAGGCGGACACGCACCCGCTCGCGCGCCTCGTCGACTGCGGGGGTGCGCGCCAAGGGCGCGGGCGGCCATTCGATCGAGATCGGATACCGGTGCACGGCCGTGCGCTCGCCGCGGAACATGACGGTGAAGGTCTCGCGGTCGACGCGTGCTTCCAGCACGCGATCCACCGTATCGACGAAGTTGTTGCAATGGAATTGCGTGTGGAAGCCCAGGATGTCGCTGCCGAGCAGGCCGTCCAGCAGTTCCGCGCGCCACGGACAGATCGCGAAGGACTCCGGGTTCGGCCACGGGATGTGCCAGAACGTGATGATGATCGCGTTGGGCAGCCGTTCGCGGATCATCCGCGGCAGCAGCGCGAAGTGATAGTCCTGCACCATGACCACCGGGTCGTCGCTTTGCGCCTCGGCCACCACGGCATCCGCAAAGCGCGCATTGACGGCGCGGTACTGCTCCCAGTCCTCGGCGCGGAACGTCGGGCGCACATGCGCAATGTGGCACAGCGGCCACAGCCCTTCGTTGGCAAAGCCGTCGTAGTAGCCGGCAATCTCCTTGTCCGAGAGCCACAGCCGGCGGATCCGGTAGAGCGGCGAGTCGGGCGGCACGGCGACGCGATCGTGCTTGTCCACCGTCTCGCGATCGGCGGTGCCGCTGCCGTGCGCGATCCAGGTGCCCGAGCACGCGCGCATCACGGGCTCGAGCGCCGTGACGAGGCCGCTGGCCGGGCGCTGTACGCGGATGCCTTCCGGCGTGCGCATGTGGATGTAGGGCTCGCGGTTGGAGACGATCATCACCTCGTTGCCCCGCATCTCCCCGCGCAGGACGGAACGCAGGGTTTCCTGCGTCCAGCGCTGCTGGCTCTCGTCCGTGGGCCGGTACTGGTGTTCCAGTTCGCGCAGCAGCGTCTGCACATCGCGCGCGATGGGACGCAATTCCGGTGCCGTGCCGCCGGCCGATGGCTCCGACAGCTCGGGGATGGTCATTCCGTGTGCCGGCTCCGGAC
>JANNNM010000872.1:0-22665 GCA_031398535.1 Betaproteobacteria bacterium
GCTTCATTGACCCTGACCCCTTTATTTAAGTGACCCTGACCCCTTTGTTGGGTCGAGCATGGCCGCTAAGGTTTCCCCCACCTGGTGCGACTACAGGGGGTCCCACCGGTTGCCGCTGATGGCCCGGAGGGCGACGACACTCCCCTTACGACCCTCAGGAGCAACCCAGTGAAAACTATCCTCAACGTGCTGATGTGCAGCGCCTTCGCCCTGGCCGCCACCGGCGCCATCGCGCAGGACGCCATGAAGAAAGGCGACGCGATGGGCAAGGACGCCATGGCGAAACCCATGACGATGCAGCAATGCAAGGATCACATGGCAATGGCCAAGTCCGACCCGATGAAGAAGGACGCCGGCATGGACAAGTCCTGCTCGGACATGATGAAGAAGGATGGCGCCATGATGAAGGACAGCGGCATGATGAAGAAGGACGGCATGGCGATGGAACCGGCGAAGAAGTAGACCGCCCAACCGCAGCGTTTGTCCTACAGCTGAACGCGAAATCCGCCTAGTGATCCGGCGCCTGCGTTTGCCCAGAATGCCATCGTCAATTCACTTGGGAGAATTACCATGGGCAAATACGCACTCGGCTGGTTTCTTGGCGTTCCCGCGATCGTTCTGGTCGTGATTTACTTCCTGTTCAACTGATCGTCCAGGGATGCACCGGCTGCAAGGCCGGTGCTTCGTCACGCCAAGGTTGCTGACGCCTGCCACCGCTCGCGCACCATCCGCATCAGCATCTGCGCCTCTTCCCAGCGATCCGACAGTTCATAGCCGTCGGCGCCGGTCATCGCATATTCCTTCGGCCCCAGTTCACACAGGAACGTCAGTGTGGCGTCCTGCTGCGCGCGCTGGCGCCACCCCCGAAAGCCGTAGTCCCACCAGTCCATGAAGAGATCGACCCAGTCGCGCTGGTGCGGGAAGGAGATCTGAACCTGGATCTGTTCGCGGCTGGCCACGCGGCCATGAAAGCCCCAGCAGTGGTCGATGATCCGGTGCATCAGCCGGTGGTTTTCATCCGAGATCGGCCACGCAAACTCACGGCCCACCACGTAGTGCGAGAGATCGCCGGTCAACCGCAGGTCCGGGACGCGATCGAGCAACCGCAACGTGAAGTAGAGATCGGTGGTCATCCGGTCGCGGTGCGTTTCGAAATGCAATGCGACGCCGGCCTCCTCCGCCAGCCGCCGCCAGCCCTCGATCAGCGGCACGCACTCGGCCACCGTGTGCAGCCGCACGTCGGCCTGCAGGTTCAGGTGATCGGCGCCGAACTCGGCAACGTTCTCCAGGATCGGCTTCAAATCGTCCACGGTGCGCGGATAGCACTGCGCCTGCCACGTCAGGCCCCAGTCGCGCAGCGCCGTGGTCACCTCACGCGCATACGCCCGGTCGAAGAAGCGCACACCCGCGCCGTCGAAGCCTGCCGCATGGATCATGTCGAGCTTCTGTGGCAGCGTCCACTCCGCGCCATCCGGACGGCGGCGTTCCATGGCCCATAGCGATTGGTACACCAGCAGTCGCTGCATGGCCGCTATCCGGGCTTGCCGAAGAAGCGCGGCACGGCCAGAACGAAGTCTGCCCAGTACGTGATCACCAGCAGCGTGAAAAACAGCGGGATATAGAACGGCAGCACGGCCCGCGAAATCTGCGCAAGGCTGATCTTGGCAATGTCCATCATGATGAACAGGATCACGCCGAAGGGTGGCGTGAGCGTGCCGATCAGCAGGTTCACGACGAGAATGATGCCGAAGTGCACCGGGTCCACACCCAGCGCCACGATCAGCGGGAACAGCGTGGGCGTGGCGATCAGCAGGATCGCCGTCGTCTCCATGAAACAGCCGATCACCAGCAGCCCGATGTTGATGATGGCGAGGATCACATACTTGTTGTCCGAGAGCCCCATCATGAACGCGGCCAGTTTCATCGGTGCCTGTGACGTGGCAACGACCCATCCGAAGGGCACCGCGCACGCGATGATGAACACCAGCACGCCGCAGGTGATCAGCGTTTCGCGCATAGCCTCGATCACGTCCTTGATCGTCAGCTCGCGCTGGATGAAGCCCAGGGCTGCGGCGTAGACCACGGTGAGCGCGCCCAGCTCCGTGGGCGTCGCCACCCCGGCCAGCAGGCCCACCGTCAGCAGGATCGGTGCCATCAGCGCGGGAAACGCGCGCACAAAGGTCTTGCCCAGGCGCGGATAGGACATCTTCTTCGCCGGTGGCGCGTGGACGCGCCCGGTGCGCACCAGCCAGTAGATGGTGACCATCAGCGCGCCGCCCATCAGGATGCCGGGCAGGAACCCCGCGAGGAACATGTCGGCGACCGACGCCTGCACCATCACCGCGTACACGACCATGATCACCGACGGCGGGATGATCGGGCCGATGATCGCGGAGGCGGCGCTGACCGCGGCGGCGAACGCCGGATCAAATCCCTCCTTGCGCATGGCGTTAACCTCGACCACGCCGAGGCCCGCCGCATCGGCCTGCGCGACGCCACTCATGCCGGCGAAGATCATGCTGGCCAGAACATTCACGTGCGCGAGGCCGCCGCGAATGTGGCCCACCATCGCGTCAGCGAAGTCGAATATACGGTCCGCGATACCTGCGCGATTGAGAAGATGCCCGGCCAGCACGAACAGCGGGATCGCGATCAGCACGAAACTGTCGAGTCCGGTGCCCATCCGCTGCACGACGATCGACATCGGAACCGGCAGCGTGAAGAGCAGCGCAGCGATGGTCGACAGCGCCATCGCGAACGCGACGGGCATCTCGAGAATGATCAGGACGGCGAAGAGACCGAACAGCAGCAGCAGCGTCATATCACGGCCGCCGCACGTGTTTCCGGTGGTGGCGCGCGCCCGGACAGCACCGCCAGTTCACGCAGCAACAGGTAGACCGTGGTGAACGCCATCGAGATGGCCGACAATGTAAGAGGCAGCGAATAGAACCAGCTGCGCGGCAGCTCGATCGGCAGCGAGATCGTCTTCGAGCGACCCTCGACGCCCATCACCTTCTCCCCTTGCACGATGAGGAAGGCCAGCGTGACCAACACCAGCAGCCACGTGAACGAGCGCAGTGCCGCTGCCACGCGCGGCGACAGGAACTTGCCGAAACTCTCGATGACGATGTGGCGGCCGAGCTTCAGGCCCACGCTGGCGCCGACGAACACCATCCAGATGAACGCATAGGTGGCGGACTCCTCCACCCACGCGATGGGCCGTCCCAGCGCGTAGCGCGTGAACACCTGGACGGTGATGGCAACGACGATCAACAGGATGAGCGCGATTCCCACCGCCTGCTCGACCGTCCCGATGCGGTCGAGCAGACGTTTGTACGCGGCGAGCATCCGGTCAGAGCTTCTGGATCTGGTCCCACATCCCTGTGGTCCACGCGCCGTCTCTTTCCATCTTGGCGACACCTTCCTTCGCGCGCGCCTGGATCGGCGCCTTGTCGATCGGCGTGACCTTCGCACCTTCGGCGGCCATCTTCTTGACGACGTCCTCGGTCTCGGCCTGCGCCACCTTGCGCGTGTTCTGCACGGCCTCGACGGCGCAATCGGTCATCAGCTTCTGCATGTCGGCCGGCAGCGCGATAAACGTCTTTTCGTTGACGGTGATATGCGCGGAGGACATCAGGTGGTCGGTACGGATCACATTCGGCGCGGCCTCGTGGAACTTGGCAGCGTAGGCCGACGAGATCGGGCCTTCCGCGGCCTCGACCACGCCGGTCTTGAGGCCGAGATAGATCTCCCCCCAGGCGAGTCGCGAGGGCCGTGTGCCCAGCGTTTCCCACAGCGTCAGATAGGTCTTGATCTCCGGCACTCGCATCTTCACGCCGTTGAGGTCGGGGAGGCCGTTCACCGGCTTCTTCGAGAACAGGATGCGCGGTTGCGTGGGGGCCGCGGCGAGGATGCGCAGGCCCTGCTCCTTGCGCAGCTTTTCGGCCATCGCGGCATACGTCGGGCTGTCGAGGAACTTCTGCATGTGGTCCGCATCGCGGAACGTGAAGCCCCACGCCAGGATGGCGTAGTCCTTCACCCAGTTGGCGTACCAGTCGAGCACGTCGCCGTACACATGCACCGAGCCCTGCATCATCTGCTCGATCACCTGCACGTCGCTGCCCAGCTGCTCGCCCTGGATGAAGTTGACCTTCACCTTGCCGCCGGCCTTGTCGTTGACGCAGGCGGTGAAGCGCACGTTCTGGCGGTCGAGGATGGAACCGATGGCGTCGGAACCGCCGAAGGTCAGCACGGTTTGCGCATGCGCGGGCAACGCCAGCGCACAAGTGGCCGCAAGCAGCACGGACCGGATCGAGATTTTCAGCATGATGCCTCCTTGAGATGACGATTCAGGTCTGCTGCCGATGGGTCGGCGCAGGCGTCTGGTCGAAGTAGCGGCGCTCGAGCGCCGTCTGGTTTTCGTAGATCGAGCCCTGGTTCTTCGCGGGCGGCATCGGCATCCGGATCGGACAGGCCACGGTGCGCGGGACCACGGTGGACGTGCCCACCAGCAGGCGCGCATCGAAATCCGCCCAGTCCGGGATGCCCAGCAGCGGAAAGGCATCGGCCGCGGTGAATTCGTAGAGCAGCAGGTTGCGCGATTGCGTCGACGTGTTCTGGGCCGAGCCGTGTACGGCACGCACGTGGTGGAACGAACACGAGCCCGCAGGCGCGATCAACGGTGGCGCGTTCGCGTAGTCGAGCTGGTCGCGTACCGGATCCATGGCGCCGCAGAAGTGGCCGTCAGGCCCGTGATGGTCGTACGTGGGACCCTTGTGGCTGCCGGGCACCACCATCAGCGGGCCATTTTCTGGCGTGGCGTCGTCGAGCAGCACGCCCACGGCCAGAATGTCATCGTTGGTATGCGGATAGAAGGCCCAGTCCTGGTGCCATTCGACCGGCGATCCCACTTCGGGCGCTTTCAGGTTGAGCTTCGAGCCATGCAGGCGCACGCCGCTCGGGCCCAGCAATGCGGAGAGCACGGCCAGCAATCGCGGCGAGCGCATGAACTCCGCAAACACCGGGTGCACAAGATGTGGCTTCTTGATCCGCCGCACGCGCGGATGCTGCGCCGAGTGCGAAGGCTCAAGGTCGTAGATGTCATCGTGCGCGCTGACATTGCGCGCAGCCTCGATCAGCTCCGCCAGCACCTGTTTCATGCGCTGCCGCGTCACGTCGTCGAGCAAACCCTCGACGACGATGACGCCGTCGCGCCGGTAACGCGCCAGCGCGTCCGCGTCGATATCCGCCATGCTGACCCTCCTGTTGTCGCGCTCTTTTGCTGTACGATGTTAGCGCTAACACGTGGCAGCATCCTCGCCCAGGCAGCAGGCTGTGTCAAGCGCCGCGCGGCAACCACGCAACGTCATGCCCTCCTCCTCCCGCCCCCGCCCCGCCACGCCTGCCACGGTGCGCATGGAGGACGTCGCGCGCGCCGCTGGCGTGTCGATGATCACCGTGTCCCGCGCGCTGAACACGCCGGACAAGTTGGCACCCGCCACGCTGGCGCGCGTGCGCGCGGCCATCGAACGGTTGCGCTACGTGCCCAATCTCACCGCGGGCAGCCTCGCCTCCAACCGTTCGCGCATCGTGGCCGCCATCGTGCCGACCATCGCCAACTCGATCTTCTCCGACACGATCGACGGCCTGGCCCAGACCCTGGCGCAGCATCGCTATCAACTGCTGCTGGGGCAGACGCAATACCGGCTGGAGGAAGAAGCGGCGCTGGTCGATGCGTTCCTCGGCCGGCGCGTGGACGGATTGGTGCTGACGGGGATTGCGCATGCGCGCGGGGTGCGCACCCGCCTGCAGCGCGCCGGCATTCCCGTGGTTGAAACCTGGGACCTCACCCCCCGGCCCATCGACATGGTGGTCGGGTTTTCCAATCGCGCCGCCGGCGAGGCAGCCGCGCGCTACCTGGTGGAGCGCGGTTACCGCTCGTTGGCCTATGTCGGCGGCACCGACGATCGCTCGGTGGCCCGGCTCGCCGGTTTCCGCGAAGGTGCGGCCGCCTGCAAGGTCCGCGCCGTGATGGCCACGCTGGTGCCTGCACCGTCATCCCCCTCCGATGGTGCGACGGCGCTGGCCGGTTTGCTGGCGCAGCGCATGCCGCGCGCCGTGTTCTGCAGCAACGACATGCTGGCGGCCGGGGCGCTGTTCGAATGCGCGCGACGACACATCAGCGTGCCGGCGCAGGTGGCCGTGATGGGCTTCGCCGATTTGCCGATCGCGGCCGGGATCGAACCCGCGCTGACCTCCGTGGCGGTGCGCGCGAAGGAAATGGGACAGCGGGCTGGCGAACTGCTGCTGCAGCGCCTTGCAGGAGATTCGGCGGTGCAACGCACCATCGATCTCGGTTTTGCCGTGATTGCGCGGGCCAGTGCATGATGGCGGACCCATCCACCCCAGGATTCGCGCATGGAACCAAAACGCATCCGCCGCGGCACCCTTGCGATGATGACCCGCCATGCCACCGACGCGCGCGGCAAGGCGGTGCCCGCAACTTCAGCGCCCTCATTGCGTAGCGCCAAGTCGCTGCCACCCCCTGCTACGCCCCCGGATGCCGCCGGCCTCGTGAGCTCGGTTGGCAAGCAGGTGCGCACGTTGCGACGCGGTCTCGATCTCACCTCCACTGAACTGGCGCGACGGGCCAGGCTGTCCATCGGCATGCTGTCGAAGATCGAGTCCGGTTCATCCGCGCCATCGTTCGCCACGTTGTCTGCGTTGGCGCTGGCCTTGGACGTTCCGGTGGCACGGCTTTTTGCGGGCTTCGAGCGGCGCAGTGACTGCTCGATCGTCAAGGCCGGGCAGGGTGTATTGGTGGAACGCCGGGGGACCAAGCTTGGCCATCGCTACGAGCTGCTCGGACATATGCTGGCCGGGGAAATGTTCGTCGAGCCCTATCTGATCACTTTGACCGACGAAGCCCAGCCCTATCCAAGCTTCCAGCATACGGGGCTTGAGTTCCTCTACATGTTGTCGGGCGAGATGACCTATCGCTACGCGGACCGCCTGATCGAACTCGCGCCGGGTGACGCGCTGTTGTTCGATGCCACCGCCATCCATGGCCCCGAACAAATGCGGAAGCGTCCGGTGCGCTGCCTGTCGGCGGTATTCAATCTGCGCGCTTGATGCTCAAAGCCGCCCCGGACGGGTTTTCCTCAGAGGAAAATTTGTTTCGGCGCATTGACGTTCCGGCCGACACGTTCCTAGCATGCAACAGGTTCGAGGCACGCAGCGATATCGCGCTGCGGCCGCTGGCCTTTCCGCATCGCCACGCTGCCAGGAGGATTCACCATGTTGCCATTCCGTCTTCTCGCGCGCCCACGGCTGGTGGCCGTATGCGTGCTTGCCATGTCGGCGCTCGCGCTTGCATTGCCTGTCGCCGCACAGGACAAATTGCGCATTGCCACCGAGGGCGCCTATGCGCCGTGGAATTTCAAGGATGCTTCCGGTGCACTGGTCGGCTGGGACATCGACATCACCAATGCGCTGTGCGCGAAGATGAAGGTGCAGTGCGAGATCGTCGCGCAGGAGTGGGACGGCATCATCCCGGGGCTGCTGGCGAAGAAGTACGACATGATCGTCGCCGGAATGTCGATGACGCCAAAACGCCGCGAACAGGTCGAGTTCACCAGGAAATACAAGGACGTGGTATCGCGTTTCGTGGCGAAGAAGGGGTCGATCGCAGACACCTCCCCGGCCGGGATGAAGGGCAAGCGGATTGGCGTCCAGCGGGGTGCCGCGCAGCGAACGTGGCTCGAAGCCAGTGGCTACGACAAGACGGCCACGCTCGTCTTCTACGATTCGGTGCAGGGGCCCGAACTTGACCTTGTCGCCGGCCGCATCGATGCAATGGTGGGCAACGAGGTCAGCTACTTCATCGGCTTCCTCAAACGCCCGGAAGGCAAGGATTTCGACTTTGCCGGACCACAGTTGACCGGCGGAGTACTGGGCGATGGTGCGGGCATCGCCATCCGCAAGGACGACACGGCCTTGCGCGATCGCCTCAACAAGGCCATCGACGAGATCATCGCCGACGGCAGTTACGAGACGATCACCAAGAAGTACTTCCCGTTCAAGGTCTTGCTGTAGCACACCACCGCAACGGCGCGTCACCGTGTGGATAACGATCGAAGCTTTCCTGCCACAGTTGCTGCGAGGGGCGATCACCACGCTTGCACTTGCCGCGGTAAGCGCGGTGGCCGGCACGCTCCTCGGTCTCGCCGTCGCGCTGGCGAAGCTTTCGGCGTCCCGCATGGCACGCTTGATCGCAGACGCCTATACGACCATTGTCCGCGGTGTTCCCGATCTGCTCGTCATCTTCGTGATCTTTTTCGGCGGCACGGTCACCCTTACCTCCGTGTTCGGCCGCTACGTCGAAGTCAATCCGTTTATGGCGGGTACTGCAGCGCTGGCCATCGTCTTTGGCGCCTACGCGGGGGAAATTTTTCGTGGGGGCATCATGGCCGTACCGCGCGGACAGATCGACGCGGCGCGCGCGCTGGGGTTGGCGCCCCGGGCCGTGTTCATGGCGGTCACACTGCCCCAGGCGTGGCGGCTGGCACTGCCCGCGTTTGGCAATCAGTCGCTGATTCTCCTGAAGCAGACGTCGCTGGTGTCGGTCGTCGGCCTCGAGGAGTTGATGCGAAAAGGGGTGATTGCGGTTGGTGCAACCAACCAACCCTTCACGTTCTATGCCACTGTCGGAGCTATCTATATGGTGCTGACCGGCGTGCTGACGCTGGCGTTGCGCGGGCTCGAGAATCGCGCTTCCCGCGGCTACGCACGCACCTGAACCGATGCTCGATACCCGCATCATGCTGGAAGCGGTGCCGCGCCTGCTGGGCGGCGTGGTGCTCACGCTGGAACTGACGGTGGTGGTGCTGGTGGTTGGCGCGCTGCTGGCGATGCCGATTGCGCTTGCCCATGAGAGCCGCCATCGCGCGCTTCGTCTGGCCGCCCGGGGCTACATGCTGCTGTTTCGCGGCACTCCGGCACTGGTACAGGTCTTCATCGTCTACTACGGACTGAGCCAATTCGATGCCGTGCGTTCGAGCGTATTCTGGTTCGTGCTGCGCGATGCGTTCTGGTGTGCCGTCATCGCGCTGGGACTCAACTCCGGCGCCTACACCGGGCGGTTGCTCGCAGGCGCACTGGCCGCGGTTCCGCGGAGCCAGCTCGACGCGGCACGCGCCATCGGACTGACCGAGCTCGGCGTACTGCGCTGGATCCAGCTGCCGCAGGCGTTGCGGCTGGCCACGCCCGCCTACGGCAACGAAGTAATCCTGACGCTGAAAGCCACGTCACTTGCCAGCACCATCACGCTGCTGGAACTGATGGGGACGGCGCGCGTGCTGGTGAGCGATACCTTTGCACCTTACGAGATCTTTGTGATGGCCGGCCTCGTCTATCTTCTACTCACCTTCGTCATCACCCGCGCGTTCAAGTGGATTGAGCGACGCACCCGTCTCGGCGCCTGATCGGGCCGCCATCCTTTGGTCGAGCGAAGAAGGGAAACGTCATGCTGGAATTCGCAACGCTGGGACCTGCCGGCAGCAACCACGAACTGGTCACGCAGCAGTATCTGGCGTTCCACGGTCTGCATACCGCGCGCATCGAGCTGGTGCTCAAGTTCGACGACGCGCTGGCCATGATGCTGGCGGGCAAGGTCCAGCACGTCGTGCAGGTGGCCGTGCATCCAGACGCCACTGCCACGGTTGCACGCTTCTTCATCCATCATCGGATCTATGTCATCGACACCTTCATTGCCCCCAGCCATCCGCTGGGTGTGCTCACCCGCGCGGAGGTCGTGCATCCACGCACGCTGGCACTGCAACCGGCCACCCGAGAGTACGTCGATACAGCTCGCTGGACCACGCTGATCCCCGAAGTATCGGTGGCCAGTGTGGCGGAAGGCCTGTTGGCCGGAGAATACGACAGCGGCATCACGGCACTGCATCTGGCCGACCGCCATCCCGGTCGCTTCCGCGTGGACAGCGTGATCGGCACCATTGATGACCCGTGGATCGTGTATGGCATGCAGCGCACGACGAATGGATTGCTGCTGGCGTGGCGCGACAGCCCGGCCGCAAAGTTATATCGACATGAAGCCACTACCGCATCCACCATCTAGCCGCATTCGAGTTCCAAAATACGCCTTTGCCTCATTGGCGCAGGTGCTTCCCCAGGAACCGCTCCATCGCCTCGTAGAACTCGAAGCGGTTTTCCTCGTTGTGAAACCCGTGGCCTTCGTTGTCCTTGACGATGTACTCGACCTCCACGCCGCGCTTGCGCATCGCGTCGACCATCTGGTCGGACTCGTTCTTGTTCACGCGCGGATCCTTCGCACCCTGCGCGATCAATAGCGGCGCGGTGATCCGGTCGGCATGGAACACCGGCGACGCCGCGCGCAGCATCGCTTCATCCCGCGTCATGTCGCCGACCATCTCGGAGAACATGTCGAGGAACGGCTTCCAGTACGGCGGGATCGACTTCAGGAACGTCAGCAGGTTGGAGACCCCGACGTAGTCCACGCCGGCCGCGTACAGGTCCGGCGTATAGGCCAGCCCGGCCAGTGTGGCGTAGCCACCGTAGCTGCCACCGTAGATGGCCACGCGCTTAGGGTCGGCGATGCCCTGCCCCACCAGCCATTGCACGCCGTCGGTGATGTCGTCCTGCATCGTCAGGCCCCACTGATGGAACGAGGCCTCCCAGAACTTGCGTCCGTAGCCGACGGAGCCGCGGAAATTCATCTGCAGCACCGCGTAGCCGCGGTTGGCGAGGAACTGCACCTCCGGGTTGAAGCCCCACACATCGCGCGCCCAGGGGCCGCCATGCGGATTGATCACGACCGGCAGGTTTTTGGCGACCACGCCCTTCGGCAGCGTCAGGTAGCCGTGGATCGTCAGGCCGTCGCGCGCGATGTACTGCACCGGCGTCATCTGTGCCAGGTCATCTTCACGCAGCCACGGCGTGACGTCGGCCAGGAACGTGAGCTCTTTCGTCAGCCGGTCGTAGAGGTAGCGTTTGCCGCGCGTGCGGTCGCTGAACGTGGCGACGATGAACTTGTCTTCCGCCTTGTCCGCCGACGTGAACTCGATCTCGTAACCCGGCAGCTGCGCCTCGACATCGCGGAACATCGCCTCCGTCTGCGCGTCGAGGAACTTGCGCTGCGTCTTCGCGGTGACCCAGCGCGCGGTGGTCAACACGCGACGCTTGCGCGAGTACGTGAGGCCTTCGACATCCACCTCCGGGCTTTCGACGAGCAGCTCGCCTTCCCTGGCCGTGGCCGGATCGAAGACAAACAGCGCGGTCTTGTCGCGGCCGCGGTTGGAGGCCACGTAGAGCTGCTTGTTGTCGAAGGTGAAGAACAGCGGCGCCACCGACTCCTTGAAATGGGTGGTGAGGATCGGCGCGAACGCGTCGTCCTCCGTCGCGCGGTACAGCATTGTGGAATCGACGCCATCAGTGCTGCCGGCCACGCGCAGCTTGCCGTCGTGATCGGTGCCCCAGCTGGTGATGTTGCCGGGGTTCTGCGCGATCAGCGTTTCCGCGCCGGTGCGCAGGTCAACGCGATACACGTCGAACACTTCCGGGTCGCGGCGGTTATGCGACAGGATCATGTGATCGTCGTCGTCCTCGAGGTCATCGACGATCTCCGCACGCACGTTCTCGCCGGGGGTCAGGTCCTTCAGCGCGCTGCCATCGAGATCCGCCACGACGACGTGGAAGTTCTCGTCGCCGCCGAAGTCCTTGACGTAGACGATGCGGTTGCCCTTCCAGAAGTACCCGCTGATGTCGCGCGCGGTCTCCGACGTGACACGTTTGGCCTCGCCGCCCGCCAGCGGCCGCACGAAGACGTTCATCCGCCGCTCGTAGGACGCCGTGTACGACAGGAAGCGCCCGTCGGGCGAGATCTGGTGGCCGGCCTGTTCGGCGTTGCGGAAGAAGTCGCGCAGCGGCAACAGGGGCGCGGCGGGCGCGGTAGGGGTCGACGGCATGGTGGGGCACCTCAAGGGATCGGTTGCAGACGCGCATCATAGCGGGGCAGGCGTTGCGCTATCCTTCGTACCCGTGTCGATCATCGCAGTGTTCAACCAGAAGGGCGGCGTGGGCAAGACCACGACCGCGCTGAACCTTCTTGCGTCCATCGCGCAGCGCAAGCAGCGGCCGATGGGCATCGACCTCGACCCGCAGGGCCACCTGACGCACGTCTTCGGGGTGGTGCCCAAGTCGGCGGACGACACGATCTACAGCTTCTTCGTCCGGCAACGGCCGCTCGATGAAATCGCGGAGATCACCCGCAGCGGCGTGGTGCTGTGTCCCTCGCATCTTGAACTGAACAAACTCGACACGCTGCTGGGCAAGGGCGTCAACGTGGTCACGCGGCTGCGCCAGGCGCTGCATGTGCCGGGCGCCTCACCCGGGCCGGTGGTGATCGATTGCTGCCCGCTGCTCAATGTGCTGTCGCTCAACGCGGTGTTTGCCGCGGACCTGATGCTGATTCCGGTATCGGCGGACTTCCTGTCATTGCAGGGCGCGGCCCAGGTGGAGCGGGCGCTGAACGCGCTCGAGCCGGTGTTCAAACGGCGGTTGCCGCGGCGCTACCTGCTGACGCGCTACGACATGCGGCGGCGGATGAGCGGGGCCGTGCTGGAACGGATGACGGAGACGCTGCGCGCGGATGAGATCTGCGTCACGCGCGTGCGGGAGAACGTGAAGCTGGCGGAGAGTCCGTCGGTCGGCATGGACATCTTCCGCCACGCGCCCGACAGCCGCGGGGCCCGCGACTATGCGGCGCTGCACGAAGAGCTAGTGGGTGCCGGCTTTCTCGAATGACATCGGCGCGGCACTGATGAGGCCGATGATGCCCTCGACATCGAGCGTGTCCACGCGCCGCGGCACCGATTGCTCGCTGCACTCGACGATCTCGCAGTAGTGATACATCTGCCGCAACCGCCGTTCGGCGTCCGTCTGCGTGGCGGCCATGATCTGGATGTTGTCCACCCGCTGGCCGTGCTTGGTCTTGATGTTGAAGCCGTAGCGAATCACGACGTGCCTCCCGGTGGAAACCTGTTTGCAGCCGGACCCGGCCATGTCCTTGCCGATCAAGGCGTTAGGGCGGGTCACTGTTATGATCGGACGCATCCCGCATGCAAGTAACGTACCCATCCTGCAACCCCGCCCGATGACGACCGCCCCTGCCCCTGCATTGCCTGTGGCGGATACCGAGGCCGTCGCCAATCTGTCAGATGCACTAAGGCGAATGGGGCTAGTAAGTGCCCACATACAGCCGCGATTGACCCCGCTGGCCGGCGGCGTGTCCTCGGACATCTACCGGGCGGAATTGCCCTCCGGCGTCATTTGCGTCAAGCGTGCGCTGCCCAAATTGAAGGTGGCGGCCGACTGGCAGGCGCCCGTGGAGCGCAACCGCTGGGAGGTGGAATGGCTGCGGGTAGCGGGCGCCATCGTGCCCGGCGCCGTCCCGCAGATCCTGGGCGAGGACGCGGAGGCCGGCGCATTTGCGATGGCCTGGCTCGACCCGGCGGCCTACCCGGTCTGGAAGTCGCTGCTGGTGGAAGGTGCCGCGCGGCCGCAGACGGCCGCCGACGTCGGGACCGTCCTGGGCCGGATCCATGCGGCCACGGCCGACCGCTCGGCCATCGCGGCGCGCTTTCCCACCGACGCGCTGTTCCACGCGATCCGCCTCGACCCCTATCTCGTGACCACCGCCGGCGCGCACCCGGACCTGGCCCCGCGGCTGCACGCGCTGGTCGCCACCACCGCCGCGACCAAACGGGTACTGGTGCACGGCGACTTCAGCCCCAAGAACATCGTGATCGGCGCGGACGGGCCGGTGATTCTCGACGCCGAATGCGCGTGGTACGGCGACCCGGCGTTCGACCTGGCCTTCGTGTTGAACCACCTGCTGCTCAAAGGCGTGTGGCGGCCGGAAGGGCGGGCGGACTATGCGGCAATGGCGCTGCAACTGATCGCGGCGTACCGCGCGCACGTGGCGTGGGAGCCATGGGCGGACCTCGATGCCCGCACCGCCGCGTTGCTGCCGGGGCTGATGCTGGCGCGCATCGACGGCAAGTCGCCGGTCGAATACATCACGGATGTGCGCTACAAGGACGCGGTGCGCGCGTTCGCGCGCGCGCATCTCGCGCGACCGGCCGCAGCATTGGAACAACTCGTGCATGGGTGGTCACCATGACCCCCACCACCATCAATCGCGTGCACGGCCGGCGCGTGTTCGATTCGCGCGGCCGCCCCACCGTCGAAGCCGAGGTCCGTCTTGCCAGCGGCGTGATCGGACGCGGGATTGCGCCGGCGGGTGCGTCGCGCGGCTCGCGCGAAGCAATCGACCTGCGCGACGGCGGCTCGCGCCTGGGCGGCTACGATGTCGTCACTGCGGTGGCCAATGTCCGCGGGCCGCTGGCGCGCGCGATCTTCGGCATGGATGCGCTCAACCAGGCCGACATCGATGCCCGGCTGATCGAGGTGGACGGCACCCCCAACAAGGCGAAGATGGGCGGCAACGCAATCGTGGCGATTTCGCTGGCGGTGGCGCAGGCCGCCGCCAATGCGCACGACATGCCGCTGTGGATGTACCTCGCCGACGACGGCCCCGTGACGCTGCCGTTGCCGGAAATCCAGATCTTCGGCGGCGGCGCCCATGCCGGCCGCCGCATCGACATCCAGGATCTGATGGTGATGCCCGTCGGCGCCTGGACCTTCGACGACGCGATCACGATGGTTGCCGAGATCTATCGCGTCGCCGGGATCCTGATGCAGGAAGAGGGCAAGCTGGCCGGCGTGGCGGACGAGGGCGGATGGTGGCCCCAGTTCGCGTCCAACGAGGAAGCGCTGGAAATGACCGTGCGCGCGATCGAGCGGGCGGGGTGCCATCCGGGCAGCGACGCCGCCATCTCGCTCGACATCGCGGCGTCCGAGTTCGGCCGCGACGGGCTCTACACGCTGGCGCTCGACAAGCGGGAGCTTGATCGCGACGGCATGTCCGAGATGCTGCTGCGGTGGATGGACAAGTATCCGATCGTGTCGATCGAGGATCCGTTCGCCGAGGATGATCGCGTGGCGTGGATCGAGTTCAACCGCGCCGCGGGCCATCGCGTGCAGATCATCGGCGACGACTACCTGACCACGAACGCCGCGCGCATCGCGGACGCCAAGCTCGACGACGCGTGCAACGCCGTGCTGATCAAGGTCAACCAGGCCGGCACGCTGACGGAAACGAAGGCCGCGCTGGATGCCGGCAAGGCCGCGGGCTTCGGCACCATCGTGTCCGCGCGCTCCGGCGAATCCGAGGACACGGCCATCGCCCACATGGCCGTGGGCTGGAACGCCGGCCAGCTGAAGGTGGGCTCGTTCGCGCGCAGCGAGCGGATGGCGAAGTGGAACGAAGTGCTGCGCATCGAGGAAGCGCTGGGCAACGACGCCAAGTTCGCCGGCGCCGCAGCGCTCTCAAAGCGGAAATAAAGGGGTCAGGGTCGATTAAACAAAGGGGTCAGGGTCAATTGTTCGGACGGGCCGAAAGTGTTGCGCCAGTCAGGAACAGCTTGGCTTGGTGGAGCACTATGCCGAATCGTCATCTTCCACATCGAACGTTGGCAAGTCACGCTCCACCCAGGGTCGGCCCCGCGGGCGCACACTTCGAATGACCTCCGTCGAGTCTCCAACCATTGTTTGGATCATGGTCTGGCCTAGCGGTTGATTCTGACTGGCCGCCAGTCGAATTTCCGCAACGATTTTGCCGTCCTGATCGGAGTCGAAGAGTTCAAGATAGGCCTTCTGGCGGCCCACATCATTTCGACCGAGCTCAAGGTAGGTAGCGTGCGCTGAAATCAGATCGTTCGGATGGCCCAATGCGTTGCGCTTGAAACTGCTCCTTCGGTACATCGCTGGATTTGCAACAATTCCGGCCCGGACGAGGTTGAGTTCGATGTAGCGTTGACAGGCAAGCAGGTAAGAATCGGTACTGATGATCGACGCGTGAAATCGGCCATCCCAAAGGGTACCGGACCGCCCGTATCGCTTGTTCACCGATAGGACGTACCGACGTCCAAGCGACATCATCATCAAAGGAATTGCGGTTTCATCCCGCGGCGTGAGCAACAGATGGACATGATTGGTCATCAGCACATAGGCATGCAGCGCGGTGCCGGTGGCTTGAATTGCCTCGCGCAACCAGTGCAGGTATCGCACATAGTCGCCAGTGGCAAAGAAGCAAGCCTGGCGGTTGTGGCCTCTCTGCACAACGTGCTGAGGCAGCCCGGGGACGTAGATTCGTGGTTGGCGCGCCATCGCTACAACAATGATCGCCGCCATGCTGCGACGCCACTAGCCAAACTGCCGACCCTGACCCCTTTGTTAATTCGACCCTGACCCCTTTGTTTCAGCCCTGCAGCCACGCGGTCACGCGTGCGTCCTTCAGCACGTCGCGGTTGACCACCGATACCGGCGACTTGCGCGTGGCGAAATCGACGACGCTGCCCAACCCGCCGCGGGCGATGGCATCGAAGCATTCGTCGGTCCAGCACAGCGAATGCGGCGTGACGATCACGTTGTCCATCGTCAGCAGCGGATTGTCGGGAGACACCGGCTCCTGCTCGAAGACATCGAGCGCGGCACCGGCGATGGTGCCACCGCGCAACGCGGCGATCAGCGCGGTCTCGTCGACGATCGGGCCGCGCGCGACATTGATCAGGAACGCGGTCTTCTTCATCTGCGCCAGCCGCTGCGCATTGATGAGGTGCCGCGTGCTGTCATTGAGCAGGCAGGCGACGACGACAAAGTCGGACTGCGCCAACAATTCATCGAGTGCAACGAGCTTGGCGCCGGGCGTGGCCACGTCGGCGGCGTCGGCAACCGGATCGGCTGCCAGCACCGTCAGGTCGAAGGCCCGCGCCAGTGGCACCGTCTCGCGGCCGATGCCGCCGAAGCCCACCAGGCCGATCGTCCGCGTGGTCAGTCCCAGCCCCATGTAATCGTTGCGGCGGTTCCACCCGCCGGTGCGGGTCAGCTTGTCCTTCGCGAACAGGCGCTGCGACAGCGCCAGCACGAAGGTCATCGCCATTGTCGCCACCGGCCGGCGGATCGCAATTGGCGTGTTGGTCAATACGATGCCGGCGCGCGTCAACGCAGGCACATCCACCGAGTCGAAGCCGACTCCATGCCGCGCGATCATCTTCACGCGGCAATCGGCGCGGCCCACGGTCGCCGCCGTGACCTTCGGCGCGTTGACGTAGAGCACGTCATACGCGGCTGCCGTGTCGGCCGAGATTTCCGCTGCGCCGGCGGGCAGGTACTCCCACTCGATCGCATCGCACGTGTCGAGCAGTTCCAGCGGTCCCAGCCCGAAGGAGGGCGTACCGGTGCTGGTGAGAAGGTCGGGCGTGAGGCCCACGCGAAGCTTGGCGGTCATGGCGAAGTGCCTTGTGGTCAGGAACGAAGGAGAGCGGGAAGCAGGGGCGAACGGCTGCGGATGCCGTAACCGCCCGCGGCCACTTACGCGAGGCCGCGCAGATGCGAAATGCCTGCGGCAAGTCCCGCCTTGTAGATCTGCGAATCGAGTCCGTAAGCCATCACGCGAAATCCATAGCCGTGGTAGCGCGTGGCCCACGTGTTGTCGAGCGCCAGGAAGCCCGCCGGCTTGCCGTGCTTGCGCGCCGCCGCGACGATCCGATGCACGGCGACCACGTATTCGGGATGATCGAACTGCCCGGGGATGCCCATGAAGTTGGTCAGGTCGAAGTGCCCGAGCCACAGGATGTCGATGCCGGGCACGGCAGCAATGGCCTCGGCATTGGCGACGCCATCGGGTGTTTCGATCAGCGCGATCATCAGCGTGCGCGCGCGCGCCGCGGCGATCTTGTCGATGGGCGCGCCGGCCGCATAGCCGTCGTGCGCCATCCCGAAGGCCGCGCCGCGGCGGCCCACCGGCGGATACTGTGAACAGGTGACGATGTGACGCGCCTGCTCGGCCGACTCGACCATCGGCACCATGATGCCGTGCGCGCCGGCATCGAGCACCCGCGCGATGAAGTGATACTCCCCCACCGGCACGCGCACCAGCGGCGTGATCGGCAACCCGCGGCACTGCGCCACCTGCGACTTGATCGTCTCGATGTCGGCGCCACTGTGCTCCATGTCGTACAGGATGAAGTCGGCACCCGCTTCGCGCGTCAGTTGCGCCAGGCCGGGCGTGAAGAACTCGAACACCATCGTGCCGGTGAGAAGCTCGTTGCGGGCAAGGCGTTGCTTGAAGGGGCTGGCGGCGGCGGTCATCGTGGGCAGTCGTGGGGTGAGGGTATGCGGGCGTCAAAGGCCAAGCAAATGGTCGGCGAGCTCGACGAAGCCGGCGCCGCCTTCCCCGATGGTGACATACGCCGGCGGCGTGGCGATGCGCTCGAGGAAGGGCACGACGTTGGCCACGCCCACGGCATTGGGGAAGTACGCGAACATCGGCGCGTCGTTGGGCGAGTCGCCCACGTAGACGAAGCGGTCGCGCTCCGCGTCGAGGTCGATCGCAAACGCCTCGGCCAGCAACGTGCGTGTCATGCCGAGCTTGTCGTAGGACCCGAACCAGCCATTCACGTGGATGGAACTCACCTTCGCGGTGAGTCCCACAGCCTGCATCAGCGCCACGATGCGATCAACCTCGGCGCGCGGCAGCGGCGCCACATCCTCGCAGAAATCGATGGCAAGGTCGCACTCGCGGTACTGCTGGTCGGAGGCCAGCGCAGCACCAGGCACCGCCGCCAGGATCTGTGCGCCGATCGCGGCCAGCTGCGCGCGCTGCGCGGCGCGCGCCTCGGCCGCCACGACAAACCGCCGTTGCAGCGTGCGCCGCGCCGCGTCATAGCGCATGTAGAACGCGCCGTTCTCGCCCACCACCGCATCCACCGGCCACATCCGCGCGATGTGATCGCACCAGCCGGCGGGCCGCCCCGTAATCGGAATCACCAGCTTGCCCGCAGCACGCAAGCGGCCCAGCGCCGCGTAAGCCGGCGGCGTCAGCTGGCCATGCGTGGTGATCGTGTCGTCGATGTCGGCCAGCACGCCGTGGATGGCGCGTCGCGTCGCGTCCGGCATCGCGGCCAGCGGCTGCAGGTTTGGCCGGGAACTCACGGCTTGGGCGTGCCCTGCAACAGCCAGTCCGGCACTTCCGGCGCGCGCCACGCTTCCAGCGCCGCAAAGACGGCTTCCACTTCCGTGACCACGGCCAGCATCGTCCGGTGCTCGGGCTTCACGAAGCGATCCTCCACCGCGCGGTCGAGCTGCGCGAGGAAGCCATCGAAGTAGCCGTCGACGTTGAGCATCACCAGCGGCTTGGCGTGGATACCCAGCTGGTCCCACGTCGCCATCTCGCACAGTTCGTCGAACGTGCCAAAGCCCCCCGGCAGCGCGACGAACGCATCCGCGTGATTGGCCATGCGCATCTTGCGTTCGTGCATCGTCGGCACGACCTCAAGCTGCGTCAGGCCCGGATGGCCCACTTCGCGGACCATCAGCTGCTGCGTGATCACGCCGATCACTTCGCCGCCGGCGTCCAGTGCGGCTTCCGCGGCGATCTTCATCAGGCCGACGCTGCCACCGCCGTAGACGAGGCCCATGCCGTGCGCGGCCACCGCCTGGCCGAAGGCCTTGGCCGTGGCGGCGTACACGGGCCGCGCGCCGGGGCTTGAACCGCAGAAAAGGCACACCCGTTTCATCCATGTTCCCTGATGTAGGTGCCTACCGCTTCGCGCTGCGCGGGCGTCATCGGCAGGCCGCACTTGGTCCGCCGCCACAGCACATCGTCGGCCGTTTCGGCCCATTCTTCCGCCAGCAGATAGTCGACTTCGCGCGAGGTCAACTGCGCGCCGAAGTCGATGCCGAGATCCTCGGGCACCTGCGCGGCGCCCAGGATCTTCAACGCGCGCGTGCCATGCCTTTGCGCCAATGCGCGCAGCAATGGCGCGGGCAGCCCCGGATAGCGCCGGCACAACTCGGCGAACCACGCGTTGCGGTCCCCCCGCGGCAGGTCGCCCCCCGGCAGCGGCGCATCGCGCGTCCACCCCGGTTTCAAACCCGGGAAGTACGGCGCCAGGTCGGCCAGCGCAGCCTCTGCCAACTTGCGATAGGTCGTGATCTTGCCGCCGAAGATCGACAGCACCGGCGCATGGTCCGGCCCGGGCTCGCCGGGCATTGCATCCACCTTCAACACGTAGTCGCGCGTGACGGCGGAGGGGTCGTCGCTGCCGTCGTCGTAGAGCGGCCGCACGCCACTGTAGGTCCATACGATGTCGGCGCGCGACAGCGGCTTCTCGAGGTACGTGTTGGCCAGTTCGAGAAGATAGTCGACTTCGTCATCGGAAATTTCCGGATGCGCGTACGCCTCGACGGGCACGTCGGTGGTGCCGATCAGCGAATACGCTTCCTGGTACGGGATGACGAACACGATCCGGTTGTCGACGTTCTGCAGGATGTAGGCATGGGCCTCGGTATGCACGCGCGGCACCACGATATGGCTGCCCTTCACATGGCGCACGTCCTCGTTGGCGGTGGAAGTGCGCACGCTGTCCAGCACGTGCTTCACCCACGGCCCGGCGGCATTGACCAGCGCGCGCGCGGAAACCTCCGACTCGGTGCCGTCGGCCGCGCGCAGCGTGACGTGCCACAGGCCATTCTCGCGGCGGGCGCCGGTGACCATCGTATGCACGCGGATGTCCGCGCCACGCGCCTGCGCATCCAGCGCATTCAGTACGACCAGACGGGCATCGTCCACGCGTGCATCGGCGTAGACGAAGCCCTTCGTGAACGTGTTCTTCAGTCCCGCGCCCCAGCGGCTGCCGGCGAGCTTGACGCCGAAGGACTTCGGCAGCGACATCGTGCCGCCCAGCCGGTCGTAGAGAAAGAGGCCCAGCCGGATCATCCACGCGGGCCGCAGGTGCCGCTCGTGGGGCAGCACGAACGCCAGCGGCTCGATGATGTGCGGCGCATTGGCCAGCAGCACCTCGCGCTCGGCCAGGGCTTCGCCGACCAGCCGGAACTCGTAGTGCTCGAGGTAGCGCAGCCCGCCGTGGATCAGCTTGGTGCTCCACGACGACGTGGCGGAGGCCAGGTCGTGCTGCTCGGCCAGCAGCACGGAGAGGCCACGGCCGGCGGCATCGCGCGCGATACCGGCACCGTTGATGCCGCCGCCGATCACGAGGAGGTCGTAGAGGGGAGCACTCATGGTGAAGAACCCACGATTCTACCGGATGCGCTAGGATTGCCTTCTGTCCGGAAGGAGATGCCCGCCATGCCCATTCACCCTGAGATCACCGCGCTGGCCCCGCAGATGCGCCAATGGCGGCATCACATCCACGCGCACCCGGAAACTGCGTTTGAAGAGACCGCCACCAGCGCGTTCGTCGCCGACAAGCTGCGGTCCTTCGGGCTCGAGGTCCACACCGGCATCGCCAAGACCGGCGTCGTGGGCGTGCTGCGCCAGGGCACGTCCAACAACGCCGTGGGCCTGCGCGCGGACCTCGATGCGCTGCACATCCACGAGAAATCGGGCGTGCCGCATGCCTCACTGAACAATGGCAAGATGCACGCATGCGGCCACGATGGCCATACGACGATGCTGCTGGGGGCCGCGCAGGCGATGGCGCAGCGGCGCAACTTCGACGGCACCGCGTACTTCATCTTCCAGCCCGCCGAGGAAAACGAAGGCGGCGGCCGCGCGATGGTGCAGGAAGGCCTCTTCGACCGCTTTCCGATGCAGGCCGTCTACGGCATGCACAACTGGCCCGAGTTGCCGGCTGGCAAGATCGCACTGAAGGAAGGCCCGCTGATGGGCGCCTACGATATCTTCGAGATCGTCGCCACCGGCCGCGGCGGCCATGCCGCGATGCCGCACCTCGGCCGCGACCCGATGCCCTTCGCCGCGCATCTCATCAATGCATTGCAGACGATCGTCGCGCGCAACATCCATCCGCTGGAAGCGGGCGTGGTGAGCGTCACGCAGGTGCATGGCGGCGACACATGGAACGTGATCCCGCAGGAGGTGGTGCTGCGTGGCACCGCGCGCTCGTTCCAGCCCGCCGTGCAGGACCTGATCGAAAAGCGGATGGGCGAAATCGTCGCGGGCCTTGCGGCCACGTTCGACATGACCGCCACGCTGCGCTACGAGCGCCGCTATCCGGCGACCATCAACACGGCGGCCGAGACGAAACACGCGCTGGCCGCCGCCATCGCGCTGGTCGGCGCCGAGAATGTCGATACGAACCCCACGCCATCGATGGGCTCGGAGGACTTCGCGTTCATGCTGCAGAAGAAGCCCGGCTGCTACATATGGCTGGGTGGCGGCCGCGGTCCCGGCACGCACAACCTGCATCATCCGCAGTACGACTTCAACGACGATGCGCTGGCGATCGGTGCCAGCTACTGGGTGACACTGGCGGAGCAGCAGTTACCGGCGCAGGCGCGCGAACGCCGCGCAGCGTAGAAAAAGGGGTCAGGGTCACATTAACAAAGGGGTCAGGGTCAATCGAGCGAATTGCGTATTTGGCCGACTGCCTGCCTTATTGACCCTGACCCCTTTGTTAATGTGACCCTGACCCCTTTTTCTACGCTGCGCGGCGTTCGCGCGCCTGCGCCGGTAACTGCTGCTCC
>JANNNM010000875.1:0-5638 GCA_031398535.1 Betaproteobacteria bacterium
GGCGGCACGATCTGGATCCTGGCGGCCCCGAAGGCCGGATCCGTCGCGATCACCGTCGCCGATGATGGCAATGGCTTCGGCAACGGTACCGCCGGCAGCGGCATCGGCCTGCGCAACGTGCGCGAACGGCTGCAACTGGCGTATGGTGCGGACGCCACATTCGACATCGCCGCCAATTTCCCGACGGGCGTGGCCGCGACCATCACCGTGCCGCTCGCCGGCCCGAAGGAAGCCCGCCATGACTAGCCCCGTCACCTGCGTCATCGCCGAGGACGAGCAACTCTTCCGCGACGCGCTGCTGCAGCTGTTGCGGCAGGAGTGGCCGGCCTTGCATATCGTGGCCGCCTGCGAGGACGGTGGCGCCGCGCTCGACGCCATCGGCGAGCACAAGCCCGACGTGGCCTTCCTCGACATCCGGATGCCCGGCCTCACCGGGCTCGAAGTCGCCGCTGCCGCCGCCGAGGCCAGCCCCGCCACCCAGATCGTGTTCGTGACCGCCTACGACCAGTACGCGATCCAAGCGTTCGAACGCGGCGCTGTCGATTACCTGCTGAAACCCATCGCGCGCGAGCGCCTCGTCGCCACCATCGCGCGACTGCGCGAACGCGCAGGCAATGCCGGCGCGCATGGCGCCACGCTGGCGGCGCTCGTGAAGGAACTGGGCGCCGTGCTGCCCGCGGCCAAACCCGCCGAAGCCCCGCTCGTCTGGCTGACGGCCAGTGCCGGCAAGGAGACGCGCCTCATCATGGTCGACGACGTCGCATACTTCCGCTCCGACCACAAGTACACGACGGTGATGACCGAGCATGGCGAAGCGCTGCTGCGCACGCCGCTGCACGAGCTGCTCGTGAAGCTCGATCCCACACACTTCAAGCAGATCCACCGGTCCACGATCGTCAACCTGCGGATGGTGGCAGGCGTCGTCCGCGACGACAGCGGCCGCGGCACGATGCGGATCAAGGGCCGGACCGAGACACTGCCCGTCAGCCTGACCTTCATGCCGCTGTTCAGGAACATGTAGGGAGGCGGTCCCGCTCGATGGTGTCCCCACGGGGACACGGGGGCGCCACCTTGTGCGCTAGGCTGCAACCAGCCAGAATTCCCCCAATTCGACCCTGAACCTGCCCCCACCATGAATATCGCGCGCTTCCGCCTGACGTTGCTGCTTGCCACCGTCGCCCTGCTGGGCGGCTGCGCCACCCGGCCGATCAATCCGCCGTTGACGTCGGTCGACGCCACCAAGGGCTATCGCTTCGAGACCCGCCAGGCGACACAAAGCCGCGTCGGCAAGGAGAACATGGTCATCCTGGCGTTCTCGGGCGGGGGCACGCGGGCGGCCGCCTTTTCCTACGGGGTGCTGGAGTTCCTGAAGAACACTGAGATCGTGGGGCCGCTCGGCAACACGGTCCGCCTGATTGACAGTGTCGATGTCATCACCGGCGTCTCCGGCGGCAGCTTCACGGCGCTGGCCTACGGCCTGTACGGCGACAAGCTCTTCGACATGTACGAGGACGCGTTCCTCAAGCGCAACATCCAGGGCGAGATCATCTCGCGCACGTTCAGCCCGGCCAACTGGAGCAGCCTGCTGTCGGCGCAATGGGGACGCTCGGAACTGGCGTCGCAGCTGTACGACGAGGTGCTGTTCAAGGGCGCCACCTTCGGCGACCTGCAGCGCGGCAAGGGCCCGATGATCCTGGCGTCGGCCACGGACCTGTCGACCGGTTCGCGCTTCGTGTTCACGCAAGCCTACTTCGACATCCTCTGCTCCAACGTCGAGGACGTGCCGCTGTCGCGCGCCGCCGCCGCGTCGTCCGCCGTGCCGGTCGTGCTGTCGCCCATCACGATCAACCACTATGGCTCGACGTGCAACCGGGCCATCCCCGCGTGGACGAAGATGTTCATCGACACCGACGACCCGCCGCGCCCGGCCGCGCGCGCCATCCGTACATTGAAATCGAATCGCGCGTTCGGCGACAGCGTGAACCGGCCCTACCTGCACCTGGTCGACGGGGGCGTTTCCGACAACGTGGGCATGCGCAGCGTCCTCGATACGCTCGAGATCTTCCAGGCGCTGCACGAGGCGGGCCAGCCGACGCCGGTAGACAATGTGAAGCGCATCATCGTCTTCATCGTCAATTCGCTGTCGTCGCCGCCGACCAACTGGGACGAATCGCCCATTCCCCCCGGCTCCATCGAAGTGCTGCTGAAGGCCAGCGGCACGCCGATCGACCAGTTTTCCTTCGAGTCGGTGGAGCTGCTGCGCGACATCGCCGCCCGCTGGCAGACGATGAACAAGATCCGCAACTCCGCGGCGATGGCCGGCAACAAGGATCCGGAGATCGCGAAGCTGGTGCGCGCGCCCACGCCCGAGATCTATGCCATCGACGTGTCGTTCTCGGCACTTAAAAACAAGGACGAGCTGGCGTACCTCAACCAGCAGCCCACGACGTTCGTGCTGCCGCCCGAGGCGGTCGACCGGCTGCGCGCGGCCGCGGGCACGCTGATCGTCGACTCGCCGGATTTCCAGCGCGTGCTGAAGGACCTGAACGCGAAGATCGTGCCGAAGCCGGCGCGGGTTGCGCCTTCGCCCGCGAAGTAGGACGGCGCCCCGGCGGGGGTATTGATGGATTGACGGCACGGGGCGGCGCGGGGGTGCGCGCGCCCATGTGTCGCGACCACGCGTCGCGCGTGAAGCACAGGTCGTTGAATGATTGGTCGGGGTGAGAGGATTCGAACCTCCGACATCCTGGTCCCAAACCAGGCGCGCTACCAAGCTGCGCTACACCCCGAGTCCCGTATTTTACCCGTTGCAGTGCAACAGGGGTGAACCTGCGCGTTCCTGTCCGTTCATCAGAGTGTTCCATCAGACGGGACGAACTCCACGCTATAGCACCAACACGGTTGGCGCGGCTATACTCGGGCAAAACCGGAACGGTGAAGCACGATCTTCGCCGCCTTGCGAGGACAGTCTTGGATATCGAGGTCGAGCGCCACGGCGCCATCACGCTGATCACGTTGAATCGGCCGCACGCGGCCAACGCGCTCAGCCTGCCTGCACGCGATGCGCTCGAGGCCGCGCTGCTGTCGTTCGAACATGATGCATCGGCGCGCGTTGCCGTCCTCATCGGAGCCGGCGAAAAATGCTTCTGTGCCGGCGCCGACCTGCAGGCGGTCAACGCCACTGCGGTCACTGCGCCCGACCGGCCACTGGTGCGCGATCTGGGCCTCACCAAACCACTGATCGCCGCCATCAACGGCCATGCGATGGGTGGCGGACTCGAACTCGCGCTGCTCGCCGACATCCGGATTGCCGCCAGCCACGCCACGCTGGGCCTGACCGAAGCGCGGATCGGCAGCATGCCAGGCAGTGGCGGCACGCAACGGCTGCCGCGGCTGATCGGTGCCGGATCCGCGCTGCTGATGTCGTTGTCCGCACAGGCCGTCACCGCAGCGGAAGCGCTGCAGTGGGGTCTCGTATCGCGCGTGGTGCCGGGCGCCGAACTGCGCGCAAGTGCAATGGCGCTTGCGGAAGTCATCGCCGCAAATGCGCCGCTGTCCGTTCGCGCGATCAAGCGCGCCATCCACGAAGGATTGACCGTGCCGTTGCCGGAAGCGCTGGAGCTCGAACGCGCGTTGTTTCGCACCATACGCGACAGCGAGGATCGCGCGGAGGGCCGCGCCGCATTCCGCGAGCGGCGCCCGCCGGCATTCAAGGGCCGCTGATGACGATACCGATGATGCGCGATCGCATCGCGATCGCCGGCGTGGGCGCATCGCCACAGGGTAAACTCACGGGCCGCACGCCGCTCGACCTCGGTATCGAGGCGTTCCGTCGCGCGCTTGACGATGCGGGCCTGCGCAAGGCCGACATCGATGGCGTGCTGACGATGCCCGGCACCACGTCGCCCGAAGGCTGCCTGCATTACCTCCGCTTCGGCGAGGCCGTCGGCATCAACCTGCGCTACACCGGCTCGATGACGATGGGCGGCGGCACGGCGGGCGCGCTGGTGCAGATGGCCGCGATGGCCATCGCCGCCGGCCTCGCCACCACGGTGGCCTGTGTGTTCGGCGATACCGCACGGACGGGCGGCACGCGCTTCAATCGCGCCAGCGGCGGCGAGATGCCCTGGAACCTGTGGGGAATGCTTGGCGCAGCGGCCAACAGCGCCGTAGCGGCGGACCGTCACATGCATCGTTACGGCACCACCAGCCGCCAGCTGGCCGAAGTGGCGGTGGCGTGCCGGCATCATGCGTCGCTCAATCCCGAGGCGATCATGCGCACGCCCATCACCATCCAGGATCACCAGGCCTCGCGCTTCATCGTGCGGCCGCTGCGCCTCCTCGACTGCTGCCTCATTTCCGATGGCGGCGTGTGCGTGATCGTCACGTCGGCCGAGCGCGCGCGCGACTTGGCGCAACCGCCCGTGCTGATCAGCGGCATGGGGCAGGCCTACACCACGCGCAATCTCGAGCGCGAAGACTGGTGGACCGTACCGCACCAGCGCGATGCGCTGCGCGATGCCTTCGCGATGGCCGGTGTCGCCCCTGGCGACATCGATGTGGCGCAGCTCTACGACAACTTCACCATCTCGGTCTTGTTGTGGCTGGAGCACGCCGGATTCTGTGCCGAGGGCGAAGGTGGCGCTTTCGTCGAAGGCGGCCGCATCCGGCTGGGGGGCGCGCTTCCCGTCAACACCGCCGGCGGCAATCTCTCGGAGAGCTACATGGAAGGATGGCTGCACATCGTCGAAGGCGTCCGGCAGTTGCGGCATGCGTGCGACGCGCGGCAGGTGGCCGATGCGGAGCTGTGCCTCGTCACCGGCCGCGGCATGGCGCTCAATTGCGCCAACGCGATGATCCTGAAGCGCGGGTGATCCGATGACGACCGACTCCGCCGCCCCGCGCCGCCCGGTTCCCGAACCCACCGACCTCACGCGTCCGTTCTGGTCGGCTGCCGCGCGCGGGCAGCTCGTCGTGCAGCGTTGCCTCGCGTGCGATCACCTGCGCTTTCCGCCGGGCCCCGTGTGCACCGAGTGCCTGCATCCGGAATCCGAATGGATGCCGTTGTCCGGCCACGCCACCGTCTTGTCGCACCTCGTGTTCCACCAGGGCTATGGCGGCCCGTGGAGCGCGGCCGTCCCGTACAGCGTCGTGATGCTGCAGACGGACGAAGGCCCCCGGATGTTTTCCGACATTGACGATCCTGACCACCGGCATGTCGACGCCGATCTCGTCGGGCGCCGCGTGCACGTATGGTTCGACCCGGTCGCCGACGGCATCGCCGTGCCGCGATTCAGGCTCAACGAATGATCGGGGACGCACTCCAAGGCATGCGCGTGCTCGAACTGGGCAACCGCCTGGCGGTGGGCGCCTGCGGGCGGTTGCTGGCCGACCTCGGCGCCGAGGTGATCGTGGCCGAGCCTCGCGTGCGCCGACATGACCACAAGTGGATCGATCGCGCGCTCGCCACCGCGCGCCGGCGCAGCGTGCTCGTCGAAACGGCGAACGACGACGACATGGTGCTGCTGGCCAGGATGGCCCGCGGCGCGCATGCTGTCCTCATCAGCAGCGACATCGAGCAGTGGCCGGAGCCGCTTGCAAGCGCCCTCAAGGACGCGCCCATCGTCTGCGACATCAC
>JANNNM010000885.1:0-1157 GCA_031398535.1 Betaproteobacteria bacterium
GTGTGTACGGGATCATCCTGGCCGGGTGGGCATCCAATTCCAAGTACGCGTTCCTGGGCGCGCTGCGCTCGGCCGCGCAGATCGTGTCCTACGAAATCGCGATGGGTTTCGCGCTCGTCGGCGTGCTGATGTGCGCCAGCAGCCTGAACCTCACCGACATCGTGCGCGGCCAGGAGGGCGGTGCCGCCTACTGGTACGTGTGGCCGCTGCTGCCGCTCTTCGTCGTCTACTTCGTGTCCGGCCTGGCCGAGACCAACCGCCATCCTTTCGACATGGAGGAAGGCGTGTCCGAGATCGTCGCCGGCTTCCATGTCGAGTACTCCGGTGTCGCCTTCGCGGTGTTCTTCCTGGCCGAGTACATGAACATGATCCTGATCGCGGCGTTGACCGCGCTCATGTTCCTGGGCGGCTGGCTCTCGCCGTGGCCCATCTTCAACGAATGGCAGGTGTTCGGCGTAACACCGCTGGGTGACGGCTTCATCTGGCTGGCCGCGAAGATGGCCTTCGTGCTGCTGTGCTTCCTGTGGGTGCGCGCGACGTTCCCGCGCTATCGCTACGACCAGGTGATGCGGCTCGGCTGGAAGGTGTTCATTCCCGTCACGCTGATCTGGATCGTGTTCATCGGCACCATGATGCAGACGCGTTTCGCGCCGCTCTTCCACTAGGAGAATCCCATGTACGCACGCGTGAAGGGATTCTTCGATACCTGGCTGCTGGCCGAGTTGCTGAAAGGCATGACGCTGACCGGCCGGTACCTGTTCGCCCGCAAGGTCACCGTGATGTTCCCGGAGGAGAAGACGCCGCAGAGCCCGCGCTTCCGCGGCCTGCACGCGCTGCGCCGGTATCCCAACGGCGAGGAACGCTGCATCGCCTGCAAGCTATGCGAGGCCGTGTGCCCGGCGCTGGCCATCACGATCGAGTCGGAGCAACGCGCCGACGGCACCCGCCGCACCACCCGCTACGACATCGATCTCACCAAGTGCATCTTCTGCGGGTTCTGCGAAGAGAGCTGCCCGGTGGATTCGATTGTCGAGACCCGCATCCTCGAATACTGCGGCGAGAAGCGCGGCGACCTGTATTACACGAAGGACATGCTGCTGGCCGTGGGTGATCGATACGAAGCGCAGATCGCGCGCGATCGAGAAGAAGACGCAAAG
>JANNNM010000895.1:0-5085 GCA_031398535.1 Betaproteobacteria bacterium
CCCAGCCACGGCAGCGCCAGGAACACGGTCAGCACCAGCAGCAGCTGCGCGCGGATCGACAGCGCGATGCGGGCCGTCTTCATTCGCCCCAGCGATAGCCCATTCCGTACACCGTGGCGATGCGGTCGAAGGCGGGGTCGAGCGCCAGGAACTTGCGGCGGATGCGCTTCACATGCGACGTGATCGTGCTGTCATCCACGACGATGCTGGCGTCGCGCATCAGCGCGTCGCGATCCTTGACGTGACCCGGGTGCCGCGCGAGCGCATGCACCATCCAGAACTCGGTCAGCGTCAGGTCCACCCGCTGCGTGTTCCAGTGCGCCGTCAGGCGCTTCACGTCGAGCACCAGCGCGCCGCGTTCGACGATGTCGTCGGACACCGGCGGCGCCGACAGCAATTCGCTGCGGCGGAACAGCGCCGCGATCCGCGCGGCGAGGTGCGGCAGGCTCACGTCCTTGGTCAGGTAGTCGTCGGCGCCGAGGCGCAGGCCCGCGACGATGTCGAAGTCGGAGTCGCGCGCCGACAGGAACAGGATCGGCACGGTTGCGGACATCGCGCGCAGCTCGCGCGTCAGCGCGAAGCCGCCGTCCATGTCGTCGCCGAGGCCGATGTCGACCAGTGCCAGGTCCGGCAGCCGCGTGCGGAACGCGGCCAGCGCATCGGGGCGATTGGCATAGGTGGCCACCTCATAGCCGTGCCGGCGCAAGGCCTCCGCGTAGTTGGCGCGAATGGCGGGTTCATCCTCGACGATGGCAATGCGGCGCATGACGGCGGCGACTATACCGCATGGCGTTGGTGATTCACGCCGTCCTGCGCCCGCCCGGGCGCAGGATCGTATGGTTGCCACCGGTTTGCCCTGTTTGATCGCCGCTTCGCCTCTTTTGCACCCGTCCGCCGCCGCATTGCACGCCCGTAATGCACTCCATCGAGGGTGCGTTGCCGGCGGGCACCCTCGGTGGCTCCCTCCCACCGCCGGCACAGGATCGAAGGAACGGGGAACGGCGATGGCAAACATGGATCGGATGACGGCAACTGGGTTCCTGCGCCGCGAGTGGCGCGAACTGGGGCGCCTCGTGGTGGACAGCCTCATGGCGGGCATGTTCGTGAGCCTCGTGCTCGCGCTGGCAGTGTTCATCGTCACCACGCAGGCGGCCGCAGCCGCGCCGGCCGGTGACAACGGCGGCCTGCGCCTGAAGGATGCGCAAGGCGGTGTCGCCGCCGCGCCGCTGCTCTTCACCGACGTGAAGATGGACATCACCGGCATCACCGCGCGCGTGCAGGTGACGCAGCGCTTCGCCAACCCCACCGCCGAATGGCGCGAAGGTATCTACGCGTTTCCGCTGCCCGAGAAGGCCGCCGTCGATCACCTGCGTATGCAGATCGGTGAACGCATGATCGAAGGCTTCATCAAGGAGCGCGGCGAGGCAAAGCGCATCTACGAGGCGGCCAGGGACGACGGACGCAAGGCAAGCCTGGTCGAGCAGGAGCGGCCGAACATGTTCACCACCAGCGTGGCCAACATCGGGCCGAACGAGGAAATCGCCGTCACCATCGAGTACCAGGAGACGCTGCGTTACGACGAAGGCTCGTTCAGCCTGCGCTTTCCGCTGGCCATCACGCCGCGCTACATCCCCGGCCTGCCGACGCCCGACGGCATGCCGGGTCCCGGCTGGTCGGCGGCCACGCAGCAGGTGCTGGATGCGGCGCGCATCACGCCCCCCGTGGCCGATCGCCGCGACGGATTCATCAACCCCGTCACGATGACCATCGACCTCGACGCCGGCTTTGCGCTGTCGCGGCTCTCCAGCGTCTATCACCCGATGAAGATCGAGGAAAAGCCGGGCCACCGCTATCGCCTCACGCTGGCCGAAGGCCCGGTGCCTGCCTCGCGCGACTTCGAACTCGTGTGGACGCCCGACCTGGGCGCGGCGCCCGGCGCCGCGTTCTTCACCGAAACCAAGGGCGGCAAGACCTATGCGCTGTTGATGGCACTGCCGCCGTCGATGCCGGCAGCGGAAGGCCCGCGCGCACCGCGGGAAATCACCTACATCATCGACACCTCCGGTTCGATGGAAGGGGTCTCGATGACCCAGGCCCGTGAGGGCCTGATGCTGGCGCTCGACCGGTTGCAATCCGGCGACCGCTTCAACGTGATCGAATTCAATTCCGTTTCCACGCCGCTGTTCAGCGCGCCGATGCCGGTGGATCCGGCCACGCTGGCACGCGCCCGGCAGTTCGTCGGACGCCTGAACGCACGCGGCGGCACCGAGATGCTGCCGGCGCTGAAGCTGGCGCTCGACACCGACACGCCGTCGACGATGCTGCGCCAGGTCGTGTTCCTCACCGACGGCTCGGTCGGCAACGAGGACGAGATCCTGAAGCTGATCCACGACCGCATCGGCGATCGCCGCCTGTTCACGATCGGCATCGGGCCAGCCCCCAACACCTTTTTCATGACGCGCGCCGCGCAGTTCGGCCGCGGCACCTTCACCTACATCGGGGATGTGCGCGAAGTGAAGGCGAAGATGACCGCATTGTTCCGCAAGCTCGAGCAGCCGGCGCTGACCGACATCACGGTGGACTGGCCGGCCGGCGCCGACGTGTGGCCGAAGGTGATGCCGGATCTCTATGCCGGTGAGCCCGTGATCGTCACCGCGCAGTACAACGTGAACGCCGTCACCGGCAACGTGGCCGTCGCAGGTCGCCGCGCCGGCACGATGTGGGGCACGCTGCTGCCGGTCACCGAACAGGCGCAGCACCCTGGCGTGGGCGTGCTGTGGGCCCGCGCGAAGATCGACGCGCTGATGGATGCGGGCCGCAAAGGCGCAGCCCCGGATGAAATCCGTGCCGCCGTGCTTGACGTCGCGCTGACGCATCACCTCGTCAGCAAGTTCACGAGCCTCGTCGCCGTCGATGTGACGCCGACCCGGCCCTCGGGAACGCCGTCGTCGACGTCGGCGCTGCCCGGCAACGTGCCCGAAGGCCTCACCGGCTTCGACCAGCTGCCGCGCACGGCGACGTCGATGGAACTGCAGCTGCTGGTTGGTGCGCTGTTGCTGGCGGTCGCGGCGCTCCTGCTGCGCCGGATGCGGCACGCCGCCGCGCTTGCCGTCGTGCCGCTGCTCGTGGTGGCGCTGGTCGTGGGGTCCGAGGATGTCTCCGCCCAACCAGCCGCCCCCGGCCGCAACGAACCGATGATGCTGATGCCGGGCCACTACAACGATATCGGGTCGTGGCAGTTCGACCTTGCCACCACACCGCTCGACGGCTGGGTCGTGCTGGAAAAGCACGCCAAGGAAATCACGCTGACCCGCGCGCGCGTCGACCGCAATGGCCGCCCGATGTTCTTGCCGCCGACGCAGGCAGGCAACGAGATACCCGTGATCGAGCCGGAGTCGGAGGGCAACAAGTATTTCCTGCGCATCCCCGGCACGTCATTGCATGCGGGCACGATCGACGAGGTGCCGCTGAAGCGCCGGATGCTCACCCCGCTGCTCGACCATCGCTACGAGCTGCAGCAAGGCGACCTGCCGTTTGCGCTGACGGTGCGCAACGGCCTGCGCGGCCGCGACGGCAAGCCCTACGGCGAAGGCGCGCACTACACGATCGAGATCGAGGGCGAGCGCTTCGAGTACTTCCTGGCCGGCTTCGGCTGGGAAAGCCACATCGAAGTGGCCGGCGACTTCGATGGCGACAGCCGGCCCGACTTCATCGTCTACGTCAGCGGCAACAACAGCGGCACGGTCAACCTGCTGCTGTCATCGCGCGCGAAGCCGGGCATGAATCAGCCGGTTGCCGCACTGACCAACATCGGTTGCTGAAACTTTCACCAGGAGAAACGCAGCATGAACACCGCCGTCGATCGAGGAGGACCTTTCATCAGCAGCGCGGCAACGCAGCGCAACTGGATGGGCGCCGCGCCACCGGGCATCGCCTTCCGATGCCGAGCTGACGAGTCTTCCCCGATCGGCGGCGGGTTCGTCCGCGATGCGCGCAGGAAAAGTGAGCGCAGGGTCCGGCAGGTTGCGCTGCTGGTCCTGATCATCGCGCTGGCCATCGCCGGTGTGACGAGCTTCGGCCATGGCGCCTACATGCTGGCCAAGGCGGAACTGGCGCAGGTGCTGCTGCAGTCCGCGTGGACGCGCACGCAGGGCACGGGTGTCGCAGCGCGGCCGTGGCCATGGGCCGACACCCATCCGGTGGCGCGGCTCATCATGCCCGCGCGCGACGCCGATGTGCTGGTGCTGGCGGGGGCGTCCGGCCGCACGCTGGCCTTCGGACCCGGGCACCTCGACGGGTCGGCGGCGCCCGGCGAACCTGGCAACGCGGTCATCACCGCGCACCGCGACACGCACTTCCGGTTCCTGCAGCGCGTGGCCGTCGGCGACGAGGTGGTGGTCGAGCGTCCGGATGGCGCGAAGCGGCATTTTCGCGTGCGCCACGCCTACGTGGCGGACCACCGGGCACTCAACCTGCCCCGCGATACGGCGCGGCCCACGCTGACACTGGTGACGTGCTACCCGTTCGAGGCCCTGAACCCCGGCGGACCGCTGCGTTACGTCGTGGTCGCCGACGCGGTCTAGCAGACGAAAACTAGTTCGTGCGCGGGCCCGTGCCGGGCTGCGCCGGGCTGGCGGTGGTCGTCGGCGACGACGACACCGGATCGCGGACCGGCAGGTTGCTGCCCGTGCGGTAGGTACGCTCTTCGCGCACTTCGGCGGTCGGCGCCGACGACGTGGTCGACGAGGCACAGGCGGAGAGCAGCAGGGCGGAGGCAGCGAGCAGCAGCAATTGCTTGTTCATGCGAATCTTCTTTCGTGAAATGGACATCGCGAACGCGCCATGGCGTCGCGGAAAACCGGCGATTGTACCGAATTTCCGGAGACCGGATCCTTACACCAGCGTCAGCTCGAGTCCCGGCACGCCCAGCGCCCCGTAGTCGCTGCGGAACACGTCACCCGGCAGCACCGGCCACGCATCGGTCACCGTGCCCGTCGTGACGATTTCGCCGGCGGCCAGCGGCGGCGCGCCGGGTTGCGACGCCAGCACGCGCGCCAGGTACGCCATGGCCAGCGCCGGACTGTC
>JANNNM010000903.1:0-3382 GCA_031398535.1 Betaproteobacteria bacterium
AATCGTGCAGTCCATTGCGTGTGAACGGTGTCAGCGCCGCACTTGTTGCTCGAGCACCTCAGCCAGCACCTTGACGCCCGCGTCGATCGCGGCGGGCCGGATGCCGCCGAAGCCCAGCACCAGGCCGCGCACCGGTACCGGTGCCAGCGAGACGCGCGCGATCGGCGACGCGGTGATGTTCTTCTTCTCCGCGGCCTGGGACACGGCCACCTCCGACAACCCGGCGCGCAGGTGGCCGATGGTGTGGAGCCCGCTCTGGCTCGGCACCACGTCGAGCAAGCCGCCAAGCTCGCGGCGCGCGGCGTCGCACAGCGCGTCGTGACGCTCCGCATAGATCCGGCGCATCCGCCGGATGTGCGACGCGAAGTGGCCCTCGTCGATGAACTCCGCCACGGTGGCCTGCACGCAGGTGGGCACACCGTGCAGCAGCTTGCTCATGATCGTGTGCAGCGTGGGCACCAGCGCGGGCGGCGCAAGCAGGTAGCCCAGGCGCAGCGAGGGAAAGAGTGACTTGCTGAACGTGCCGACATAGATGACGAGGCCGGTGGCATCCACGCTCTTCAGCGTGGGCAGCGGATTGCTGCCGAACGAGAACTCGCCGTCGTAGTCGTCCTCGACGATCCACGCGCCGGATTGCTGTGCCGCGTGCAGCAGCGCGAAGCGACGCTCGAGGCTCATGATCACGCCCAGCGGCTGCTGGTGCGAGGGCGTGACAAAGGCCAGCCGGAAGCGCGGGCTCACGCGCAGGCCCTCGTCCACGCGCATGCCCTGCTCGTCGACGGGAATGGGGACCAGTTCCGCCCCGGACGCGATCAGGCTGTTGCGCGCGCCGATGGCGCCGGGGTTCTCGAACCAGACGCGGTCGCCCGGGTTCAGCAGCAGCGAACCGATCAGATAGAACGCCTGCTGCGCGCCGCCGACGATGAAGATCTGCTCGGCATCGCAGTTGATGCCGCGGTTGGCGCGCAGGTGCGCGGCGATGGATTTGCGCAGCGGTGCGTGGCCGAAGGGGTCGCCGTAGCCCATCACGTCGTCGCGCGCGCTGCGCCAGTGCTTGGCGGACAGCCGCGCCCACTGCGCCATCGGAAACGCGTCGAAGGCCGGCAGCGCGGTGGTGAAGGCGCGCGCCGTCGACGGCAGGCGGCTCCGCTCGCCGAAGCGCCCCACGGACTGCGCCATCGCGCGGGCCAGCCGGGGCGTCTTGCTGTCCTCAGCGCGGACCGGCGGGTTGGGCGCGCGCGGGCGCTCCACTTCCAGCGCCTTGCTGACATAAGTGCCCGCGCCCACGCGCGATTCGATCAGGCCCTCGGCCGTCAGGCGGTCGAAGGCCTCGATGATCGTGGTGCGCGACAGCGTGAGGTCGCGTGCCAGCGTGCGACTGGCCGGCAGCCGGTCGCCGGCGGCAAAGCCCCCGGACAGGATCAGGTCGCGCAGGATCACGTAGAGCTGCGTGCTGACCGGGCGCGATGACGCGTGGTCGATGCCCACCGACAGCAGCAGGGCCCCGCCTGCGCGCTTCACCATTGCAACCTGCCTCAAGCACCCGAAGCGGAAACGGTATCACGAAATAATCAGAATGGACCTGTCGGACCGGTCCACTTGGGTTCGATGATGCACGCAGGGTCGCGGCATCCACGCCACACGGGCACGCATGAAGATCAAGCGCATCGAGACGTTCTGCAACCAGTTCATCGCCTTCGTCCGCGTCACGGCCGAGGACGGCGCGCAGGGCTGGGGGCAGGTCGCGCCGTACAACGCCGACATCACCGCGCAGGTGGTGCATCGGCAGGTGGCGCCGTGGTCGCTCGGGCAGGACTGTGCCGACATTGCCGGCCTGATGCAGCGCATCCCGGAAAAGGAGCACAAGTTTCCGGGCTCGTACCTGAGCCGCGCGATGGGCGGCCTTGATACTGCGCTGTGGGACATGCGCGGCAAGCGCGAGGGCAAGAGCGTATGCGAGCTGCTGGGCGGCACGCCGCGGCGGCTGCGCGCGTACGCATCGTCGATGAAGCGCGACATCACGCCGGAGCAGGAGGCCGCACGCATGGTGGCGCTGCGCGATGCGCATGGCTTCGACGCGTTCAAGTTCCGCATCGGCGCCGAGTACGGCCACGACGTGGACGAGTGGCCCGGTCGCACCGAGGCGATCATTCCCACGATGCGGCGCGAGCTGGGCGATGACGTCGCGCTGCTGGTGGATGCCAACAGCGCGTTCTCGCCGCGCCGCGCGGTCGAGGTGGGGCGCATCCTCGAGCAGCATGGCGTCGGCCACTACGAGGAACCGTGCACGTACTGGGAACTGGAGCAGACGAAGGAAGTGCGCGACGCGCTGGCCATCGACGTCACTGGCGGCGAGCAGGATTGCTTCATTCCGACGTGGCGGCAGATGATCGACATGAAGGCGGTCGACATCATCCAGCCCGACATCTGCTACCTGGGCGGCATGCTGCGGACCATGCACGTGGCGCAACTTGCCGCCGCTGCCGGGTTGCCCTGCACGCCGCACAGTGCCAACCTGTCGATGGTCACGCTGTTCACGATGCACCTGCTGGGCGCCATTCCGAACCCCGGCAAGTATCTCGAATTTTCGATCGAAGGCCCGGACTACTACCCGTGGCAGGACGGCCTCTTCGCGCGCTCGCCCTACGATGTCGTCGACGGCATGGTCACGATCCCCAGCGACCCGGGGTGGGGGGTCGACATCGATCCGATCTGGCTGGCGCGGTCCACGCACCAGCAAAGCGAGCTTCCATGACCCGCCTCGTCGATCTGCCCGCGCTGGTGGCGCAGGCGCAAGCGACGGGCACGCTGCCCGACCTGCCGGACCGGCACTGGATCGGCGGTCGCTTCGTCAGCGCATCGGCCAATACGCGCATGCCCACGTATGACCCCGGCACCGGCGCGGCCTTCGCCGAATTCGCGGCAGGCAACGCGGGCGATGTCGATGCGGCCGTCGCGTCGGCGCGTGACGCTTTGAACGGCGTGTGGCGGCAAACCTTGCCGGCGGAGCGTGGACGCATCCTGATGCGCACCGCAGCGCTGATCCGCGCCCACGCCGACCGGCTGGCTGTGGTCGAGGCGCTCGACTCGGGCAAGCGGCTCGCGGAAGCGCAAGGCGATGTCGCCGGTGCCGCGCGGACCTTCGAGTATTACGCCGGGGCCTGCGACAAGCTGCAAGGGGCCACGATTCCACTCGGCGAAGACTACTTTGCCTACACGATCGACGAGCCGGTCGGCGTGGCCGCGCAGATCGTGCCGTGGAACTATCCGCTGGCCACCACCGCGCGCGGCCTGGCGCCGGCGTTGGCCGCGGGTTGCACGGTCGTCGTGAAGCCCGCGGAACAGACGCCGCTGACCGCGCTGATGCTGGCGGAGTTGCTCG
>JANNNM010000065.1:0-10766 GCA_031398535.1 Betaproteobacteria bacterium
GCCCAGCGCGCCTGCGCCGTGGCTGCTGCGGCCGCGGCGGACGCGCCCTGCGAGGCGATCCGCGCGCTGGCGTCGGTGTCGCTGGCAGGTGGCTACCGGATGGAGCGGCGGTGGAATCTCGCGCCGCATCTCGCGGCGAAAATGGCGAAGGCCGGGGGCGAACGCATCACCACCACGCTCGACGCGTCGTTGCAGGCCTTTGCCATGGCCAGCCTGCGCGACCATCTGTCGGAACTGACCCATCGCGGCGTGGAAGACGGCGCCATCGTTGTGCTCGACACCGCGACCGGCGACGTGCTCGCCTATGTCGGCAGCAGCGGCGAACTGTCGGATGCGGCGGAAGTGGACGGCGTCGCCGCACCGCGGCAGGCCGGCTCGACGCTGAAGCCGTTCCTGTATGCGCTGGCCTTCGACCGGAAGCTGCTGACGGCCGCCTCGCTGGTGGACGACAGCCCGCTGGCGATCGCCACCGAGCGGGGTATGTATGTTCCCCAGAATTACGATCGCAGCTTTCACGGCAGTGTCAGCGTGCGTACCGCGCTCGCAAGTTCGTTCAATGTACCGGCCGTCCGGACGCTCGACCTGGTCGGGCTCGACCGCTTCCACGACACGCTGCTCTCGCTGCGTTTCGACACGCTGACCCAACCCGACGACTACTACGGCGCGGCACTGGCGCTGGGGGGCGCGGAGGTCACGCTGCTCGCGCTCACCAATGCCTATCGTGCGCTGGCCAACGGGGGCGTCGCCGGAGGTACGCGCCTGCGCGTCGATGCGCAGCCTGTGGAAACCCATCGCGTCTTCGGCAGGGCGGCAAGCTTCATTGTCACCGACATCCTGGCCGATCGCGCCGCACGCGCGACCTCCTTCGGCCTCGACAATCCGCTGGCGACGCGGGTGTGGAGCGCCGCCAAGACGGGAACCTCCAAGGACATGCGCGACAACTGGTGCATCGGCTATACCTCGCGCTACACCGTCGGCGTGTGGGTCGGCAATTTCTCCGGCGCGCCGATGCGAGACGTGTCGGGTGTCACCGGCGCCGCGCCGATCTGGCGTGATCTCGTGCATTGGCTGCATCGTGAGGAAACGTCGGCTCGGCCGAAGGTGCCGGACGGTGTCGCGCAACGCGCCGTGACCTTCGAGCCCGCGACCGAAGCCGCACGGCGCGAATGGTTTGTCGCCGGCACGGCGATGACGAAGGTTCGGGCGAGCAGCCTGCGCGACGACGATGAGGGTCCGGGGACGTCAGGCACCACGCCGCGCATCCGCTACCCGGCGCCGGGCACGATCATCGCGCTCGACCCTGACATTCCTGCCGCGCATCAGCGTGTCGGGTTCTCGGCCGCGCCGGCCGCCTCCGGCCTGCGCTGGAAGCTTGGTGACACTGAGCTGGCCGATCGCCAGGGCCGGGTGCTGTGGGCGCCGACGCCCGGACGGCATACGCTCGTGCTGGAAGACGCGCAGGGCGCGGTGCTGTCGCGCGTTGATTTCGAAGTGCGCGGCAGCGCGGTGACGGCGGCCGTTGGCGCGCGCTGACCGTCGATGGCGGTGGGTGAGTAGCCTGGACCTCGCGCAGATCAATTCGCGGATCGCGCTTTGACATTGCCCCGCTCACGGATCGGCAAGATTCACCAGCAGTGGCGCGGCTTTTCAGCCGGTCTTGGGCAAATGGTGTGCACTGACTCGCGACCACTACACAGGCTGTTGTACTGCCGTATGCTCGCTGCACGAAGCCGCAGGGCGGGCGGGTTTCGGGTAGATTGGTCGCGTCAGGTGCTTGCTCCCTGACTGGTGCCGGGCAGAAGCGGTAGCTCGGCTAACCGCGCTAAAGCGGTCAGTGAACTCGCACATGGCCACTCAAGGGTTTGTCACAAAGCGACCGCCACCAGCCAATCAGCAGCGCATCTCCGCCTCGACATGCCGCATCATCGCTCACGTGCGCCATCGCGATTTCGAGATCGGCCGTAAACTCAGAGTTCCAATAGGGGGGTCTTGGTCGTGAAACGGGCCGCACAGCGCATCATTCTCGCCTTCGCATTCCTCTGCCCGCCGGCCATCGCCCAGGCCCAGCCGTTCCCCTCCGGCTCGATCAATGTCGTGGTTCCGCTTGCTCCGGGTGACGCCGCGGACACTGCAGCGCGCGCAATGGGCGAGGAGATTGCGAGGTTGCTGAACACGTCGGTGGTCGTGATCAATCGCCCAGGCACGGGGGGCGCGATCGGCACGAAAAGTGTCGTCCAGGCCAGGAAAGATGGCCACACGATCCTGTTTGCCTAGAACAGCGCACTTACTTTTCGCGCCGTTCTCGAACCCCAATTGGTTGGCTACGACGTGTTCCGGGATCTGGTGCCGCTGGGCATGACCTCGCGCACACCGAGCGTATTGGCCGTGCGCAGCGATGCGCCCTACAGGAACTTTGCCGAGTTGATCGAATACTCGAAGAAGAAACCGGGTCAGATGCGCATTGGTCACCCCGGCGCTGGTTCAGTCGGTGAATTCTGCGTGCTGTTGATCAACGCCGTCACGGGTGCGGAACTCGTGCCGATTCCCTATACCGGCGCCGCCCCCGCCGTCGCCGCATTGCGCGGAGAACACATCGAAGGGGTCGTGCTGTCGCTTGGTGCGCTGAGCGCTCACATCAAGTCAGGGGCGTTCAGCGGCCTCGTCGCCTCGACCCGGGTTCCCGATTTCACCGCAATACCCACGATGCGCGAGCTCGGCTATCAGGAGGAACTGTTCGGCATCTGGTTCAGCTTTCTCGCGCCTGCAGGGATCCCCGAGGTCGCGAGGAAGGCCCTCGTCGGCGCGATCGAGCAAGCGGTCATGGCACCCGCTGTTACCGCTAGATTGGCACCACTCGGCATTGTGCAGAGCTACGCCACGCCCGAGCAGACAACGGCTGAGATCCGCGAGGAGTTCAAGCGCGTGAGCGCGATGGCAAGGAAGACCGGTTTACTGAAATAACGCCGGTTGCGCGGACGGCGAGAGGGATCTATTGCAGCAGGTTTGCCGCCGCTGCGCGCGCATCGTGCACTACGTCGTAGGAATAAAGGTGCTTGCGGAACTCGGCATGCGCGGCAAGCTGTGCATCGCGGACGCTGAGATCAGCGGCGGAGGAATCGAGACGCAGTCCATTCTGCCGCGCGCCGAGCTGAATCTCTGCCACCCGCTTGCGACGCAATCGCTCGTAGGCAAGCAGTGACGCCGGGACTTCCGATGTGTCCACCTGCGACAGGATCGTCGCCAGCGCCATGCCGTCCTCGATCGATTGGTTGGCCCCCTGACCCAGATGCGGCAGCATCGGATGCGCCGCGTCGCCAAGCAGCGTCAACCGACCTTTGGTCCAAGTCGGTAACGGCTCACGGTCATAGAGCGCCCAGCGAAATGTCTTGTCGACTTGCTGCAGCACATCCCCGATGCGAGGGTCCCAACCTTCGAACTCGCGGCGCAGCACCGCTGGATCCCCGGGAGCGGACCACGATTCCTTCATTTCCTCATCGGCCGGCACGAAACCGACGTAGTTGACCATCGTGCCGTGACGAACGGGGAAGACCAGGAAATGCCTGGACGGGCCGGCCCACATCTGCCATCGGTTCATCGGCCAGTCCGGCAGGCGCGCGCGCGCGACCAGACCTCGATAGGAAATGGTGCCGTGGAAGACGGGCTTCGAAGGGGGGAAGACGAAGGGGCGCAGTTCGGAGTGAATTCCGTCGGCGGCAACCACAATTGCGGCCTCGGCGGTGGCGCCATTGGCAAATTTCACCCGGGCGACGTCGCCATCCTGTTCGAAGCCGATAGCACGGTGGCCGGTATGGACGATCCCGGCAGGCAGGTTGGCAGCGAGGAAATTGACGAAGTCGGCGCGGTGCATGCCAAAGCAGGCGTTCCAGCCGGAGGCGTCCGCCACCTGAACCGGTGCGATCGGCGTGCCGTCGTGGCGAAAATAGCTGGAGTGCGGGCCGACTCGCGCGCCCCATTGCTCGACGGCGGGACCGAGACCCACACGATCCAGGTGGCGCACCGCATTCGGGGTCACGAAGACACCGGCGCCGACCTCGCCCAGTGCGGACGCCTGTTCGAAGACGGAAACGCGCAGCCCCTGTCCGATCAGCGCATTGGCGGCAAACAAGCCGCCGATGCCGCCTCCGATGATCACGACGTTGGGCCGAGATGCCATGCCGACTTGCTCGAAAGTGATTCAACACGGCATTGTGCGCGCGCGGCAGGCACTGGGCAACGCGGGATAACCAGGATCAGAGCCGGTTGAACATGACGGACCTTTCCAATGGCGCAGCTTTCAAGACGATCGTGTGCACTTTGTGTGCAGTGAAAAGGTGTGCCGATCCGCGCCGAGTCTTGTCCCGGTGAACAGGAAGAGCGTCGGGGGGAATTTCAGGACACGGCGGAGCGGCGGAACGCCGCGATTGTTACCTCCGGCAAGACCGTGCCATGGAATGAGATGCGTCGCCACCTTGAGCAGCGGCTATCCAACGCCGAGTCAGTCCGTCCGAAGCCGCGAGCGCTTGCGCGGTAGACATGTCGCGCATTGAACTCGCGCCAGAGGTTGGGGACGATTTCGATCGAATTCTTGAGCACCTCCTTGCGCATCAGCGAACGGACGCTTCTTCCCACTTTGAAGACATCATTCGGGCAATCGATGTGCTTGAACGCAATCCGCTGATCGCGCGGCAGGCCCGCGAGGACCTGCGAGATCTCGTGATCGGGCGTCGTGCCCGCGGCTATGTCGCACTGTATCGATATGTTGCAGAACTTGATTTGGTGTTGGTACTGGCTATCTGCGCCCAGAGGGAGGCGGGGTATGCAGAAGGCCAAGCCTGAACAGGGAATCCGTGACCAGGTCAGGCACCTATCGTCTCGACTGAATGAATCACTCTGCGCATCGTTTCTGCGCTGCACCCATGATGGATCGGTACGATTGACCAGCACCCGCGCGGCTTTCCAGCCGGTCGTGTGCACCGCGTGTGCAGTGAGTTTCGGCGTCGCCACCATCTGCCAAAAAGGGAGTCGGTAGTGGGCGAGGCGGCCAGCGAGCAGTGCGGAGATCGTGTCACCTGCATGTCACCTTCCGGCGCTTCACTCCAGTGCAGGCATCCTTCATACTTCCTTGACGGCATGAGCGGGGCCAATGAATGCCGGAGTGATATGAGGTGCATTCTGATTCGAATTTGGTCCGTTGCCCCATCGGAAGGCTTAGCCATGACGGATCGTCAGCCGCCGGACATACCGCCAGCTTGCGAAGTGCGCCCATGGCTCGCCGGATGGACATGGCTTCGTGTGGGCTGCCTGTTTCTTGCATTGAGTTCGGAAGCCGTGGCCTACGAGGGTTCTGTCGACACAATCGAGACGATTGTTGTAGAGGGAGAGCTGTGCACAGTCCTCGAAACGCACGATAAGGGAAAGACGACCAAGCCCGGGCTCTATCCTTTAAATACCGAGGTAGAAGTACTGCTCTTGAATTGTGGAATTCCCAGCCCTGTCAAGCGGTCGCTCATCCGCTACTTCCTCCCTGGCGTCGGCGGGCCACCGTTCAAGGAATTCGTGGCGGCCAGTGCGTTAGGCGCAGTTATCGCCCTGAACTTTGCAGAGGACCCATTCGTCGTCGGCACCTTCCAAAGCGCGGGCTCATCGTTCAAGCCCTACCACGCGTTTCGTTTTGACCTGGATACGAAGGCGTTCCAGGACCTCGGGGCCTTCGGCGGGCCGGCGGGCACGTCGGCGGCCATCGGGGTGAACATCGACGGGACGGTCGTTGTGGGAGCCAGCAACTTGACGACCGCGGGCGCGTCGGTACATCAGGCTTTCCGCTGGACGCCGGCGCTCGGCATGAAAAACCTCGGCGCGATTGCGCCCGAGAGCTTTTCCGAGGCGCGCGGGACCAGCGACGATGGTACGGTCGTGGTCGGCATGACGTACGCCCCCGGCACCGCAACGGGCCCTGCCATTGAGCCTCACGCGTTCCGCTGGGTATTGAGCAACCCGGCGACCGGCGCAGGCACCATGACCGATCTCAGGCCTGCGACCTCGTCCGCGCTGGCGGTGAGCAGCGACGGCTCGGTGATCGTCGGCCTAGGCACGGGGATGCGGGCGTTCCGGTGGACACAGGCGGGCGGTGTCGTCGATCTCGGCGTCCTGCCCGGGCACAGCCGCGCCATGGCGACGGCCGTGTCCGCCGATGGGCAGGTCGTCGTCGGCATCTCGAGCTCGAAGTTCATCTTGGCCCCTTATCCCGATGCCAGGCCCTCCTACGATATCGAGGCGTCCCGTGCATTTCGCTGGACGCAGGCTACCGGTATCCAGGACCTGAACACTTTGCTCACGGCCGCCGGCGTCGACCTGAAGGGCGTCACGCTCCTCAGCGCGCTGGGCTTGTCGAGCGACGGCCAAACCATCGTCGGGTCCGGCATTCGTGCCGGCGCCGAAGACACGTTGGGCTTCACCGTTCGTTACGCTAACGCCACGACTTTCGCGGCGCCGGTATCCGTTGTCGAGTTCTACAACGCCGCCCTCGACCACTATTTCATCACCTACGTAGTCGACGAGATCGCCAAGCTCGACAATGGCACGTTCAAGGGCTGGGCGCGCACGGGACTCTCGTTCAAGGCCTACGCCACCGCGCAAAGCGGCACATCCGCGGTCTGCCGAATCTACATACCGCCGGGCAAGGGCGACGGCCATTTTTTCGGTCGCGATACGAACGAGTGCGATGGGACGATGGCTAAAAATCCGACGTTCATCCTCGAATCCAGCACCTTCCTATACCTGTATCCGCCGACACTGGGTACTTGCGCAACCGGTCAGTTGCCCGTCTATCGCGTGTTCAGCAATCGTGCCGACGCCAATCATCGCTATTCGACATCGCGCGCGGTCCGCGACCAGATGGTGAGCAAGGGTTGGCTGGCTGAAGGCGACGGCGCCGACATCGTCGTGATGTGCGCGCCGTCGTAACCTGGGGTGCGCCGGCCCAGACGTTGTCGGCGTATCGGGGAAGCCGCGACGAGGAGACCAGCACCGGCACCGCTTTCCAGCCGGTCGGGTGCACGGCGTGTGCGGTCACGATTGAGTGACGGCTGGCGCGGTCCCAGGCATTGGTTGCGATAAGAATGAGTCGTGCGTGGTGCTTGCGGTCCGCGGGACCATTGTGTAAAGTCATGTGTAAGGAGTTACACATGGCCACCAATCTCGCGCTGGACCCCGATCTCATCAACCGCGCGGTCAAGGTGAGCGGTGAGAAAACCAAAAAGGCCGCAGTTACTCGTGCCTTGGAAGAGTTCATCTCCCGTCGTAGCCAGGCACGTCTGGTGGAGCTGATGGGCAAGCTCGAATGGGATGAGTCGTTCGACTACAAGTTGGAGCGCACCCGTCGGTGACGCTGTTCGTCGATACCAGCGTCTGGTCGCTGGCGTTCCGCCGCGATCAAGCCTCATCGGCTCCCGAGGTACACAAACTGCGCGACGCGCTGGAAGGTGGCGAGACCATCGTGATCACCGGCCTCGTCCTGCAGGAATTGCTTCAGGGATTTGCCGGCCCGCGTGCGCGCAAGGACATCATCGACCGGTTTGCGGCGCTGCCGATCCTCACGCCGGATCGACAGGATCATATCGACGCAGCAGATCTGCGCAATCGATGCCGTCGTGCAGGGGTGTTGATTGGAACCATCGACGCTGCCATCGCACAGATCTGCATTCGTCACCAGCTTACGCTCCTGAGCACCGACAACGAATTCGTCCTTGCCGCACGGCATTGCCCGCTTCGGGTGTGGAGCGCATCGCGTCCCGAGCAATGACCACATTCCTGACGAGATTTCGCGCGAGGCCGGCTTTGCCGACCCCGATCGCATGCGTCGCGCGTTCCTCCGGGCATTTGGTCAACACCCACAAGCCCTTCGTCGGAATGCCCATAATCAACCTGAGGATTTCTTCGTCCCATCGGCGGGCATCGGTGAATTTCCCGTGTCGCTTGCCGACTCTGCCTAAAGTTTTCCGACATCCTTTAGATTGCGCATGCTCGTGCTTTAACCCTTCACAGCTAGTGGTGTGAGGTGGCAGCCGGGAATCAACTCAATTTCGTCAAAATGTTGGAGGCCTCGATTGCCAGCAGTTGTATACAACGCAGGTGTCGGAAACCTCTGGGCCCCCGACAATGAATACGATGGCATCCGGCGGACACGCACCAAGCTGCCTTTCGAGCATCTTGCCAGATATGTGCGGTCCCAAGAACAATAGTGGTTCGAGATATGCCGCTGTTTTATCGTTGTCTATCGCAGCGCGGTAAGCTCGACAGTCTGGCCCACAACATCGATCGCCACCTTACCTCGGAGCCGACGGGAGCTTCCGCCTTCGAGCAGTTCGTGCGCTTCGCCGACGCGAGCAAGAGGAAGCACGGCGCCGATCACCGGTTTGATCAGGCCGCGTTCGATAAGGATTGTCAGCGCGTCGAGCTTGCCTCGATTCTGACGGGTGAACACGAAATGGTAGGCGGCATTCTTTCCCCAGGCCTCAATCAGGTTCTGCGGCTGCGCGATGTCGACGATGCTGACCACCCGTCCGGCATCCGCCAGGGCGAGCGCGCTTCTCGTCAGCGTGTCGCCGCCGATGGTATCGAATACGACGTTCACCCCGCGCCCCTGGGTCAGCTCCGCCACGGCTGAGACGTAGTCATTGGAGGTGTAGTCGATTACCTCGTCCGCTCCGAGCGAACGAACGAAGTCATGGTTACTACGGCGCGCCGTCGCGATGACCCGCGCGCCCATCGCCTTAGCGAGCTGGATCGCCACCGTACCCACACCGCCAGCACCACCGTGGATCAGGATGGTCTCGTGAACGGCGAGTTGGGCGCGGGTCACCAGAGCTTCCCAGGCCGTCCCCCCAACAAGCGTAAGGCTGGCTGCCTCCAAGTGATTGATGTTGTTTGGCTTGCGGGCTACTAGGTCGACATCGACAACGTGCTGCTCCGCATATGAGCCGGGGCCGCCGAAGATCTTGGGAGTGTAGTAAACCTCGTCGCCTAGGGCGAATTCGCTGACATATGCCCCTCTTTCCTCCACGACGCCGGACACGTCGTGACCGATGATCGCCGGGAGCGGCACGTTTTCGGCGTAGGTGCCACGTCGGATTTGAAGGTCCAAAGGATTGATCGCGGTGGCGTGAACGCGCACCCGGACCTGCCGAGGTCCGACAACCGGTACGGTAACATCGCGCATCTCAAAGGCGCCGAAGCCACCGAATTTGCTGAGGACGATCGCCTTCATGGTGCCGGTCATGACTTGCCTTTTTCAAACCCAAATGGCGGTTAGAGGCCCATTGGCCATTGGCGATCGATACAGTTTCCTAGGATGGTGACGTGGCATGTCCAGTACCTTAGACCTGCGCCGCGCCTCCATCGACAAACACCTCAGCACCGGTCATAAAGCTGCTGTCGTCGCTGGCTAGAAACAGCGCGACCGATGCGGTCTCTTCGGGCTGGCCGAGCCGACCGAGCGGCGTTTGGGCAATGAGTCCGGCAACGAGCGCCTTATCCTCTTCGGGGGTGCTCGCGATGCCGTGGAGACCGGGTGTCGAGGTCGCTCCGGGCGAAAGCACGTTGACGCGGATGCCGCTGTCCTTGAGGTCAAGGGCCCAGCTTCGCGCGAAATTGCGGATTGCGGCCTTGGTCGCACTGTATACGCTGAACGCTGGCGTGCCCTTTACGCCAGTTGTCGAGCCAGTGAGGATGATCGACCCGCCCGCCTTCATCAGCGGCAGCGCCTTCTGCACGGTAAACAGCGTGCCACGGACGTTGATGCCGAAGGTGCGGTCGAACTGCTCCTCCGTGATCATGCCGAGCGGTGCCACGTCGCCGACGCCGGCATTGGCAAACAGGATGTCCAAGCCACCACGCTCGTCGCGTACAGCATCGAACAGCCGGTCGAGATCGTCGAGGCTGGCGATGTCGCTCTGGATGCCCGATATCGCGCCTCCGATCTCTTCGACTGCCTTGTCCAGCTCGGCTTGGCGTCGCCCGGTGATGAAGACATGTGCACCCTCGGCGACGAAGCGCTTGGCGGAGGCGAGTCCGATGCCACTGGTGCCACCTGTGATGACGGCCGTTTTGCTTCGAAGTCTGCCCACGTTTCCCTCCTGGATGTGGATATCGCTTGCGGTATGCGCTTACCCCCTAAATCACGCGATCAGTCCGAGATGGCGGTCACCCGGATTTCGATATGCATCGTCGGCAGCCCGAGCGCCTCGACTCCGACTTGTGTCCAGATAGGTGCATGATCGGGCATGTAGTGCCGGAAAAGCCTGGCGATCGTTTCGTTGACAATCGGCGGAAAGCCGCCGACATGGTACGAGTTCACTTGGACAACATGCGCCCAGCCTGCGCCGGCGGTTGCAAGCGTCCGCTCCACGTTTCTGAACGCCTGAGCAATTTCCTCTTCGATAGATTCCGGTATCCGCAGGTCGTCGTTCCAGCCGCCCTGTCCAGATGTTTCCACGCGATCGCCGATACGCACCGCTTGGGAGTAGTGCAGCAATTCGTATAAGCGTTGCCCGTAACCGGGGGTGATGAGGAACGTGGGGCGTGGCATGAAATTAAAGGGTCCTGGGTCAAGGCAGTCACGGTTGTCGTCTCTGGTTCTGTGCGTGTATTGGCTCCACAGAAGGCCATGACCCACAAGACCGACGCGGGTCAAAGTGAATCGAGCGTACTGGCTGCTCGCGGGTTTGTCTGTTCGGTGAAACACAAAGCGTGAAGAGTGTTGCCTACCG